>CAZRCR010000074.1:0-7482 GCA_964598615.1 uncultured Anaerolinea sp. | reverse complement strand
GGTTACAGTTTGAATATCGTTCTTGTCGAACAGCCAAACCTCGAACGCCTGCACTTTCTTAGGCTCCCCTACGCCAATTGTCTCGGAAATGCCGATGCCGCATTCACCCAGGAACTCTCCTGATGGCGCATCAATGCTGAACGAATCATCGAACAGGTCATCGCCAAGCACGTAAGTGGTCACAAACTGTGAAATGGGCGGCTCTTCACCCATAGCCTCATAATCGGTCAATTCGGTCTGGTTGGTCATCTCCCGCGCCCGCATCGCCGCAGTCGGCTCACCAGGCGTGTTGTTACGGAAAATCGGCAGAATGAACTTCTTGACAATCAGGAAGATAACCAAGCCAACCAATGCAACGCCAAGAAAAATCATGATGTACGTTGCAGCCGGAGGCAATCCTCCTCCAGTGGTTTGGCCAACATCCACAGTCGGCGCAGGCGTGACTGCTGTCTCGCCCTGGCGGACAATATCCGCAAAATTCAGGATTGCATTGGCATCCTGAGAACCAGGGTTGTCAATGACAGTCTGCAAAAGCGCCGAGCCATATTCTCCCAATCCCTGATAACGGCCTCTGGCAAGAGCATCGTTCGGGTCGACGCGATACGAATCAATCGCCATACGCAGGTAATCTTCCCGATACGTCTCACCCAACTTGGCCGGCGGAACGTCTTTCCACTGGACAGGGAAGAGACCCCATCCCAAGGTTAACCCCAGGATCAATCCGATTACCACACCCAAAGTAATGGCAACGATCGGCTTTTTAAAAGAGTCAAGGATATTCATGGCTGTCTCCTTAGGTCGCTTCAATCAACATCCTGATTATACAAAACCTTGCCCGGCAAGCCAACACCTATTTGCGCTTCATCAAGTACATCCAGCGCTCCGAATCGCGGACCGCGCTGGATTCTCTGATAGTGTACCACTGTCCGAAAGCAGCCTCGAAGCCTTCACGTGTGTAATCCGGAAAGATATCTTCACGGCTTCGCAAAAGCCTCTGAACCTGAGAATCGCTCTTCGGAACAAACTCGATTATCAGCCATTCCCCGCAGGAGGCAAAGAAGCCGGCCACACGCTCCAGTGGCACGTTATTGGCTATCGCCATGTGGTGAACCAGCGCCAACGCCAGCACCACATCCGCCGGGCCGCGCTCGACAAATGCATCCCGTTCCCGGTTATGCCATCCCAGCGCCGGGCTGGGATTGGTCAGATCGAGCACCAACGGCAGGAGAGTCTGTTCCTTCTTTTCCTTCACCTGTCGATAGTTGATCTCCACAGCAGCCGGATCGATATCCGAAGAGACCACGAACGCTCCGGCATCTACCGCCACCCGACTGAAGATACCCGTATTGCCGCCCAGATCCCAAACCGTCTTCGCACCAACCTTCCTGACCCACTCCCCAACCAGCACCTTTTTATGCTCGAAAGCCGCGTCAGTGTAATTGTTATCTTCGTAGTAATCCGCCCATTCGGTCCCGGCGGGTTTCCATTCCAGCTTGCGGACAGTGGATTGCAGGCTCTCGAGCAATCCCAGCAGTGCATCTTTCGTCAGCTTGCGACCGCCGCGCTCTTTGGCAATATCCACTTCAGAGTAACGCTTCTGGGCATTGGCATGGATATGGATATGCGAAGCAAGCCCAAGATCCCAACGGGTTCGGGATGGCAGGAGTTCGCTGGCTAAATCCAGGGGAATGCCATCAATGTAGACGCGCAGCAACTGACTCAGGCGAACGTCACGATATGACATCAACGCCAACGGAGCCAGGAAATGCTGGCAGAACTGGCGATAGGCCACCCACGGCTCCCCTTCTTTATATTTCTCGAAAGACAGGGTATCGATCAGAGCCGCCTTGCCTTTGTGGAACTGGATGTTATAGGCACTGGCATCCTTAAGCGACATGCCGAACTTGAGAGCACGCTTCTGGATGGACAGGGTTGCCAGGGCAGCATCCTTCAATTGCCCGAACGACCACTCATAGGGATATGAAATGAATGGTACAAGTTCCGGGCGTAGGATCTTGTAGGAGTTAGGCGCGGCAGGCTTGAGGTCCACTTCCTCGTGAGAAACGAGACGCCCGTTCTCGGTCAATTTGGCGTACAGGCCAGAGGTCATCAGCAGATCGTAATCTGCCGCATAAGATTGGTTCACCTGCCGGTACAGAACGCCATCGCGAGAGAACAGGAAACCGCTCGGATCACGGAACGAAGCGCCGAGGGAACTATTCTTCGTCATCATCATTTTCTTCGGGAGCGGATTCGCCCTTATTCTTTTTGAAAAGACGTTTAACCCTGGTCCAGGACGCGCCAATGGCAATGGCAATACCGGCTGCGCCAGCGATTAGCAATTGGATCAGAAAACTTCCGGAACCGGGGTCTAGGTAAAGGAAAAACATAGTCTACTCCTGTGTAGTTTCTACAATCACTTCTTCCAAGAGGAAGGATTCCTCACAAGCCGTGCACTGGGCCTCACGCTTGTTGGCAATCACCAGCAAACCTTTGCACTTGGGGCATGGCACGGGAAGTGGACGCTTCCAAGAAGTGAAATCGCAGTTGGGATAATTGTTGCAACCGAAAAAGATGCGGCCTTTGCGGGTCTTGCGTTCAACCACATCGCCGCCATCTTTCGGGCAGATAACGCCGATCTTTTCCAGCCAGGGTTCGGTGTGACGGCACTCCGGGAAGCCGGAGCAGGCAATGAATTTGCCATACCGCCCGTAACGCAAAACGAGGTCCTTGCCGCAATCCGGGCAGGCACGGCCGATCGGTTCGGGGCCGGTCTTGGTGACAGGCATCTCCGCCTGGGCCTTGGCCACCGTGACTGAGAAGGGTTTGTAGAAAGCATCCATCACCTTCGTCCAGTTAGCCTGACCTTCAGCCACCTTGTCCAGGTCCTCTTCCATGCGGGCCGTGAACTGGTAGTCCACGATCTCTGGGAAGTATTTCACCATCAGGTCATCGACCAGCACACCTGTCTCGGTGGGGATCAAGCGGCGGTCGACGCGTTCCACATAGCCACGCTGCTGGATGGTTGAAATCGTTGGTGCATAGGTAGACGGGCGTCCGATGCCGTACTCTTCCAGCACCTGCACCAAGCTGGCTTCCGAATAGCGCGGCGGAGGCTGGGTAAAGTGCTGTTCGGGGATCAAGCGGATGAGTTCCTGCTTCTGTCCCTCCACAACTGAAGCCGGGATACGGACGTTCATCTCGTCCTCTTCCTCGGTCTTCTTGTCCTCATTTTTCGCTTCTTCGTAAACGATCAGGTAACCGGGGAATTTGACCGCCGACCCGGAAGCACGAAACATATACTCGTGGTCGGATCCCTTGCCAGTCACTTCGACCGAGAGCGTGTCGTACACTGCCGATTCCATCTGGCAGGCCACAAAGCGCTGCCAGATCAACTGATAAAGTTTGAACATGGCCGGTTCGAGATATGGCTTGACCTTTTCCGGATCACGCAGCGACGAGGTCGGGCGGACAGCTTCATGCGCTTCCTGAGCGCCTTTGGCCTTGGTTTTATACTCAATAGGTTTTTCGGGCAGGAAGTCCTGTCCGTAGCGCTGACCGATGAACCCGCGCACCTCGTTGATGGCCACTTCGGCGATGTTCGTGGAGTCAGTACGCATGTAGGTGATGAGACCCGTTGTACCGCCTTCGCCAATATCCTGACCTTCATAAAGACCCTGGGCAAGACCCATCGTCCGTTTGGCAGTAAAGCCCAATTTGCGGGAGGCTTCCTGCTGGAGCGTGGACGTAGTGAACGGAGCCGATGGCTTGCGCCGCCGCTCGCCGCGCTTGACCTTCGTCACCACGTAGGGAGCTTTTTCCATATCAATTAGCAGCGGGTTGACCACCGCTTCGCTGCCCAGTTCGGGGTCCTTCTCGTCGATCTTCGCCAGTTTGGCTGTGAAGGTGGCTTTCTTCTCCCCTTCCGGCTTGAATTCCGCTGCAATGGACCAGTACTCCACCGGCACGAACGCGTCGATCTCATTCTCGCGTTCCACAATCATGCGCATGGCTACCGACTGCACGCGTCCTGCCGAAAGACGTGAGCGGACCTTCTCCCACAGGATCGGGCTGATACTGTAACCAACGAGCCGGTCGAGCACGCGCCGTGCCTGCTGGGCATTGACCAGGTCCATGTTGATCTCACGGGGATTGGAGAAAGCCTCGTTGATGGCGTGTTCGGTGATCTCATGGAAGACCACGCGCTTGGCAAGTTTCGGGTCAATGGCGGCTGCTTCCATCAGGTGCCAGGAGATAGCTTCACCTTCACGGTCAGGGTCGGTCGCCAGATAGATCTCGGCGTGTTCCTTCGCCAGTTGCTTGAGTTCCTTAACCACTTCCTTCTTCTCATTTGGGACGCGGTACTTGGGTTTGAAATTGTTCTCCACATCCACCGAGAGTTGGGAGCGCAGCAGGTCACGAATGTGCCCCACCGAAGCCCGCACGGTATAGCCCTTCCCGAGGAAGCGTCCCACCGTCTTGGCTTTGGCCGGGGACTCAACAATCACCAGCTTGCCGGAACGATTGGCGTATTTCTCCGGCTTCACCATTCCTTCGTGCGCTTCGGTCTTGCCGATGCGGAAAATCTTCGTGCCGCATACGGAACACGTTCCTTTGGTGATGGCCGCACCAGCCGCGTTGAACCCCGCTTCCGGATCCTTCACTTCACGCTTGGTCTTGCATTTCATGCAATAGGCTTCCATGAAACACCTCCTAGAGATAACTCTCTTTTTTGGTCTTCTTCAACGTTTCGATCACCTGGCGTACCTGTTGGGCTTGGTCACGGTGACAGACCAGCAGCGCATCACCAGAATCGATCACGATCAAGTCGTCCACTCCGATGGTAGCAATCAGCTTCTTCTCTGAAGAAAAAACAAGCGAATTGTGCGTTTCGAACGAGAGATGGTCATTGTTAACCGATACATTTCCATCCGCATCGGGCAGCAATACATCAAACAATGAATCCCACGAACCGACATCGCTCCATTCCAATCCACCCGCCGGGAGTACAGCAACGTTCTCGGCACGCTCCATCACACCATAGTCGATGGTCTCTGGTTTGATGAGTGGCCACTCGGACCCGAGAACTGCATCCCGCTCCGGGGAAGTCCAAGCCGCCCCGATCTTTTGCAACGCAGTTGCCAGGTCCGGCATGAGACGAGCGATCTCGTCCAGGATGCGGTCCGCGCGCCAGACGAACATACCCGAGTTCCAGGAATGGTCACCGCCGGTCAACATCTGACGGGCTTTGGCTTCATCCGGTTTCTCGGTGAAACGCAACACACGGTAGACAGGATAGTCGAACTTTTCCGGCAGGAGCGCATCCTGCTGGATATATCCGTAACCAGTGGACGGGAATGTTGGAGTGATCCCCAGAGTAACAAGGTAATTCTTGCAGGCCACCTGCACCGCAACCCGCATAACAAGGTGGAACAGGTCGCGGTTGCGAATATGGTGGTCCGCAGGCAGGATCAGCATTACTGCTTCCGGGTCGCGTTTCGCCAGCACAGTAGCAGCCAGCCCCACCACGGAAGCAGTGCCACGCGGCATGGGTTCAATCAGAAGATTTTCTTCGGGCAGCTGTGGAGCCTGGGATTTGAGTTCCTGCGCCTGTTCGGCAGTGGTAACAACATAAATACGATCCGCCGGGATGAATCCTTCGAGCCGGTCAAGCGTGCCCTGGAAAAGCGTTCGTTCCCCCAGCAGCGGCAAAACGTGTTTGGGATGCTGTTTGCGTGAGATGGGCCAGAGGCGGGTTCCGCCGCCGCCAGCCATGATGACTGCATAAGTATGCTTCATTCTTCGGTTCTGTACTCCGCTTGTTCTTCCCTGACCGCCACATAGTTGCTGCCACCCACTTGCCGGACGAGACCCTTGAGTTCCATCATCACCAGCGCAGCGGATACCCGCTCGATGGGCAGCCCGGTTTGGGCACGGATCTCGTCCATATGCAGCGGTTCATGGGTCAGAATATCCATCAATTTTTGTTCAGCTTCATCTCCCGGCAGGACCTTGCGCACCTGGCGTTGTTCGGTCACCCGGGTCAAGTTGAGCACATCCAACAGGTCACGCGCCGAGAGCATGGGACGTGCTCCCTGAGCGATCAGGCGGTTGGTGCCTTTCGACTGCGGGGCAAGGATGTTGCCGGGTACGGCAAAGACCTCGCGTCCCTGGTCGACAGCAAATTGGGCGGTGATGAGCGCCCCGCTAGTATCCCCGGCTTCGACAACGACCGTCGCCATCGAAAGCCCGGAAATGATGCGGTTGCGCGGCGGGAAGTTGGAAGCATCGGGCGGGGTGCCGGGAGCATAGTCGCTGATCACCGCGCCGCTCATCATCATCTTCTCAGCCAGTTGGCTATGCTCTGGCGGGTAGATGCGATCTACGCCACAACCGAGCACACCGAGCGTCCGCCCGCCATTCTTGAGAGCGGACTGGTGGGCGATGGCATCCACGCCACGTGCCAGGCCAGAGACAACCGTCACACCGTTGGCAACCAGGAAAGCCGACAGTTCTTCCGTCACTTGCCGGCCATAAGCGCTGACCCGGCGCGTACCCACCACGGCTACTGCCCAGGAATCTTCAGTTGTTAAGGCACCGCGCACGTACAATACTGGCGGCGGCTGGTCGATCTCGATCAGCCGGTGCGGGTAGAGTTCGTCCTGCCAGGTCAGAATCGCGATTCCCTGCGCAGTGACGCGCTCCATGTATTTATCAAGGTCCACACTGGCACGGACTTGCACCAGTCGTTCAATCAGTTTCGGACCGAGACCCGCCTCGAGCAGGGCATCGGCGGGGGCTTGCCAGGCCAGTTCCAGGTCACCAAAATGGTCGAGCAGGGCTTGCAACCGCACCGCCCCAATTCCTTTGACCAGATTGAAACCGACCCAGTAGCGCTTGTCCATGGCCGCAGATCACTCTTCCGTATCGTTCTCCAACATCCCCTGCAGGAGGTGGACTTTCATCGTCCGGGCATCCAGATCCACGGCGAGGATCACATCGGGAATGGCGGGAAGCAGAATCTCGGTCCCGGCTTCCTCGTTTGTGACCACATACACATCGTTCGCGCCGGTCTCCATGATCTCGGTCAGCACCCCGAGAGTGTGACCATTCTCGTCGATCACGGTCAAATCGAATAGCTCATGAAAGTAATATTCGCCTTCCGGCAATTCTTCCAGTTCTTTGACAGCTACGTAAATCAACTGGTTGCGGAAACGGCCAGCCTGCTCCGGGGTGGTAATTCCATCGAACCCCAACAGCAGGCCTTCATTATGCGGGCGCTGGCTGGTAATCACCAGACGCGTATGATTGCCGCCCAGATAGACGACTTTTTTAGGGCGCAGGCGTTCGGGAAAGTCAGTGTATAGTTCCACCACCACTTCGCCTCGCACGCCATGCGGGCGACGCACTTTCCCGGCTTCCAAAAAAGCAGGCCCGCCAGCAGTTGGCGAGCCTGCCGGTCTTTCTTTTTCACCGGACATG
>CAZRCR010000073.1:0-7498 GCA_964598615.1 uncultured Anaerolinea sp. | reverse complement strand
TCGGCATGTTCGTCTTTGCGCTCCAGGCGCAATTTGCGGATGGCGAGGAATTCGAGAATGCGCTCCTTGACATCCTTCAAGCCGTAGTGATCCTGGTCGAGCACATTACGGGCATGGGCAATATCGAGGTTATCCGTGGTGGATTGGCTCCAGGGGAGGGAAACCAGCCAATCAAGATAGGTGCGAATGACGCCATATTCGGCCGCAGCCGTGGGCAGGCGCGAGAGCCGGTCCACTTCATGGCGGGCCTGCTTGGCTGCCTCCTCAGGCATCTTCGCTTCTTCGATCTTCTTGCGGAATTCCTCCACCTCGACCGATTGCTCGTCCTTCTCGCCCAGTTCCTTCTGGATGGCCTTCATCTGCTCACGCAGGAAATAATCACGCTGAACTTTCTCGATCTCAGAACGGGCCTCGTTCTGGATCTTGACACCCAACGACAGGACCTCGGTCTCGCGCACCAACAAGTCGACCAGCTTCTCGAGTTTGGCCCGGGTGGAGTCCAACTCCAGGATCGACTGGGCTTCCTGCAACTCGATGCGCTGGAAGTTCGCCACCGTGTAAACGGTCTGGAGTGGATCATCCAGTGCAGTGATGGACGCCACCAGTTCACGCGGGATGGACGGGGTCAGGTTGGAGATCTGTTCGAACTGGTCACGCGCCGAACGGGCAAGCGCCTCGATCTCCAAACCGGTCTCCACCACTTCGGGGATCAATTCCACCCGTGCCTTGAGATACGGCTCCTCCTGCACGAATTCCACCAGACGGAAGCGGACCAATCCCTGCACAAGCAGGCGGATGGTGTTGTCGGGAGCGCGGAAGAGGCGGTGAACGGTCGCGATGGTGCCCACCGGATACAGGTCCGCGGGGCCGGGGTTTTCCAGTTCGGGGTTACGCGCCGCCACCAGGCCGATCAACTTCTCGGTCGTACCGGAAACATCGTCCACCAGCTTGATGGAACGCGGCTGTCCAATAGTTAACGGGACTGCCGTCTGCGGATAGACGACCACGCCGCGCAGGGGCAGGATGGGCAACACATCAGGATACTTGGACACATCCCCGGTATTGACCGGGCCGCTCTCCGGACCCTGTTCCGGTTCATCTTTCTTCTGGAGGCGCGTGAAAATCGACGGCAGGAACAGTTCCTCGAGCGAGGTATCTGATTCCCGCAGCCAGTCAAACACTTCCAGCGGACCGGTATGCCAGCGCGTTGCAGTCATAAAAAATTCAGTTTCCTTTGATATCCACGTTCGTCGGTTTAACCTTGGGCATGATGACCGTCAGAAAGCCATCCTGGTAATCGGCATCGGCATGCGTCACATCCACGCCGTGCGGCAGTTCCACGGCCGTATTGAACTCACCAAAGCGGATCTCCATCTGCCGGTAAGCGCGTCGCTCCGGCTCTTCAGAACGAATTCCGCTGATGACAAGAAAATTGTCTTCGATGTTGATGTTGAAATCGGCCTGACACATGCCTGCCACTTCCACACGGACGACAAACCCGGCTTCCGTTTCATACACATCCGTGGGCGGGCTCCAGGCATAAGAATGGACACCCACCTGCCAGCCAATGGCGCGTATCCCGGAGAAAACGCGTTCGGCAGTATCGTTGGTCTTGGAATGAATTGGAGACATGGGAACCTCCTCCCCTACCAAGCCTCCCCCGTTTCTTGCAAAAACAGGGGAGGAGACGCTGTGGGGATTTCCAGCGCCCCTGGGGCGGCTCGAACGCCCAACCTACTGCTTAGAAGGCAGGTGCTCTGTCCATTGAGCTACAGGGGCGGACTTTCACGAAATGTAAGGGCGCAGTCCTTTATAGACACGCGGCCCGGCAATTGTTTTGAGAATCACATCCGCAGGGCGATTCAGGCGAATGGCGAGTTCTTCCGGAGTCATGGGAGCGTTGCCGTTCGCCAGGAGCAGGCGGAAAACGCCTTCCACCACGGCAGTATGCTCGTCCAGGAAGCCGGGTTGACGGGCGCAGTGGTTGATGAGTGTATTCTGCACCCCGTCCATCGGGCGGACCTCGGCGGTCTCCGGGTCGACCCAGTCGATCATCTGGCCTTCGGCCAGGCTGGCAAAGGCTTCCTGATGCTCCGGGCAGAGCAAGCTTTCCATCGCCAGGTGCCAGTTATTATCATTGGCACGCCACCAATCGAAATCCACATGGAAGGGAGTCTGCACGGTAGGCTTGAGCAGACTGAATTTCTTTACGTCATTCATCTTCGCCCTCCGCTTCGGCCATACGGTAGTGCAGGTCGCCGATGTGCTTGTACTTCGAATTGCCGGTCAGAAAGGCCATCAATGGGCCGGGCGGGCAACGACGGATGATGTTGAGCGCCGAGTACAGTTCCTGGGCATGGACATGCCCCTGCACGTTGAGTTTGGTCAACTCGCGCATCATGTCATCCACCAGTTTTTCAAAGGACAGGCGCTGTTTGGCGATCTGTTCGCAGGCCAGGTCCACCCCGGCCGGATCGGGAACCGCCACCACCATACGCTCGTTGAAATCGGTGGTCAAATTCTGCTTAAGCGTGGCGAAAACGATCCCGCCATCGGACCCCACCAGAACCGTCCGCACCCAGTCGCGCATCGGGCGGCGGGTCCTGGCAGTAATGATCGCCTGCCCTGGTTTCTTGCCTTTGGCGATCGAGATCAAACTGCCTGGCATAATCCCGTACTTCTGGAAGAATTTGCCCAGACCGGCCACATAACCATGTTGACGGACAACCCAGGCCGGGATTTCTTCGCCGGATTGACCGTCCACCAGCGTGAAGCGGACACGCGGCGATTCGTAGGCAGTGGGGAACAATCCCGTCATACGGGCCGAGACCGGCAGCGTGCCCGCCCGCCAGTGGGGATAACCCAGGCTGATGGTCACTTCGTTCACATCACTGGTAGACGGCTGACTTTCGGCCAGTTCATCATCCAGTTCGGCCTCGAGGGCCAGCATCTGCTTTGACAGCAGGGAACGGTCATAGGAAAATTCCGTATAGCGCAGGGGAGCAGGGATCTGCTGCACATCCGCCGGCTCAAGACGCTTGAGGCACCACAGCACTTCACCTGCCGGGCCGACTTCATCAAAGCGGCCATCTTCCTGCAGGGCGTAGTTCATTGAGAATTCGACCAGCTTTGGATTATCGTTGCCTGCAAGTTCCACCTGCTCGATGAGGGCGGAGGTCGGGAGCGGCTTGCCGCCCTCCCCGTCCAGCACCGCTTCGGCCAGGTTGAGGTGACCAACGTTCACATCCACCAGCAGGGCACGCGGGAACCAGCGCCCGGCAATGCGGACGAGGTCATCGCTGGAAGCCAGGGCTTTGGTGAGCGCCCGCTCCAGGTCCGCGCCGTGCGCCTTGAGCACATTGGCCGGGTTGAGCAGTTCGTCGTCGGCGGAAACTTCCACCGGATCGTTCAATTTGTGGTTCTCCAGACCGGCCGCGAACAGACGCGAGGTACCGCCATCGAACTCGACCTCGATCACGTCGAATTCGTCAAGCGCCGGGTTGACGCCCGGCCGCACGCTGTTCACTTTTCCTTTTTTCCAGTCCAGCGCCGGAAAGGCCAGTTTCTCACCCGCCTTGTAATGCTCCTTGGGCAGGTACACTTTGCTGCCTGCCTGCTGCTGCTTGACGAGGGCTTCGCGCTCCACACGAATGCGCTCCTCGACGAGCACAGGAACGAGTTCCTTCTCCGTGAGAGGAGTCTCGTGTTCAAAGAGATAGGTGCTGATGAATTCGAGGTCTTTCTTGCCGAGGGAAAAGGTCTGCCAGAAGTCCGGAGGCAAAGTAAGAGGTACGTTCGCCATAATCTGCCTTCGTTGTTAGATTACCCACATGGGGTTTGTTAACGTCATGTGAAACATCCTGAACATTACAATTATACCCCACCTTGACAGGCCATCCTGCTTGACTTACGATTGCCACGGAGGTGCAACATGCGCATCGGCATGATGGCAGACGTTTACAAGCCGCACGTCAGCGGGATCACCAACTATATTTCCCTGAACAAACAATATCTGGAAGCCGCAGGACACGAAGTGTACATTTTTACGTTCGGTGACCTGGATTATGAAGACAACGAACCGCGCGTGATACGTTCCCCCGGCCTGCCGCTGACGGATACCGGCTACTACCTGAGTTTCCGCTATTCCCGCAAAGCCAAGGCCCTGCTCCAGACCATGGATGTGGTCCACGTCCATCACCCATTCCTGAGCGGACGGCTGGCACTGCGCTACTGCCGCCCCATGCGCATCCCGGTGGTCTTCACCAACCACACCCGTTACGACCTCTACGCCCAGACCTATCTCCCCATGCTGCCGGAGGAACTCAGCGCTTCGTTTCTGCAAACCTACATGCCCCCCTTCTGCGCCGGCGTGGACATGGTGGTCTCCCCCTCCTCCGGGATGGCCGCTGTGCTGCGCGGACTGGGCGTGACCAGTCCGATCGAGGTCATCCCCAACGGCGTGGACATCGGGCGCTACCTGCAATCCTGCGGCGACTGCCGCGGCGAATACGGCTTCTCCCCCGATGACCTGCTGCTGGTCTATTCCGGGCGGCTGGCCCCCGAAAAGAACCTGGACTTCCTCCTGCAAGCATTCACCGGCGTGGCCGAAGCGGTGGAGAACATCCGCCTGTTGTTCGTAGGCGGCGGGCCGGAGGAGGAACACCTGCGCCAACTGGCCGCCCAAACCAGCGTGGCAGACCGCATCCACTTTACCGGCATGGTCCCCTACAATGAGCTTCCGCAATTCCTGGCAATGAGCGATATTTTCGTAACCGCCTCCGTGACCGAAGTCCATCCGCTTTCGGTCATCGAAGCCATGGCCACCGGCCTGCCCGCCATGGGCATCGAATCGGTGGGTGTGGGCGACACCATCGAGGACAGTTACACCGGCTTCCTTTCCCGCAATGACCCGGCTGCCTTTGCCGCCAAACTGACCCGCCTGTGCCTGGATGAGGCCCTGCGCAAAGAGATGGGCATAGCTGCCCGGGCAACCTCTACAAAGTATTCCATCGAACGCACGACGCAAGAAATGATGAAACGCTACGAACAACTCGTCGCAGATGCTGGTCAGCGGCGCCGTGGTTTCCGCTACCGCATGAATGCCATCGTGGAGAAGTTCCGCGAATGATCACCCAGAAACAGGCCCTTGGCCGCTGGGGCGAAGAGACCGCCGTCCGCTTTCTCGAGCAGCACGGCTACGCCGTCCTGGCGCGCAACGTCCACACCGCCCACGGTGAACTGGACATCGTGGCCCAGAAAGACGGGGCCACCATCTTCGTGGAGGTCAAGACGCGCTCATCCGACCGCTACGGCTACCCCGAGCAGGCCGTCGGTCCGCGCAAACAGGCCAGCCTGCTCTCGGCTGCCGAGGAGTACTTCGCCGCGCACCCGGAGGCCGGGGAAACCTGGCAGTTCGACGTGATCGCCATCACCCGCCGCGCCGGGTCCGCCCCGGAGATCGAGCATTTCGAAAATATCATCGGGGAATCGTCACCCGCATTCGTAAATCATAGATCCATGAAACTTCCTCTTATCGTCATCGTTGGCCCCACCGCGGTCGGCAAGACCGAACTGTCCCTGCAACTCGCCGAACGGCTCGACGGCGAGATCGTCTCGGCGGACTCGCGTCTTTTCTACCGCGGCATGGACATCGGCACCGCCAAACCGACCGCCGCCGAACGCTCCCGCGTGCCCCACCACCTGATCGACGTCACCGACCCCGACCAGACCTGGAGCCTGTCGCTGTTCCAGAAGGCCGCTGCAGAAGCCATCGCTGACATCCAGGCCCGCGGCCGGACAGCGCTGCTGGTGGGCGGCACCGGGCAATACGTCCACGCCGTAACCCACGGCTGGACGCCGCCCGAGGCAGCTCCCGACCCGACGGTCCGCGCCGAACTCGAGGCCCTGGCCGAGAATCAGGGTTATCAGTGGTTATACGAAGAATTGCAAAAACAGGACCCCGAAGCCGCCGAACGGATCGACCCGCACAACGTCCGCCGCACGATCCGGGCGCTGGAAGTGATCCACCTGACGGGACGAAAATTCTCCGAACAGCGCGGCCAGGCTGATGGTCCCTACCGCTTGCTGACAATTGGCCTGACCCGTCCGCGCCCGGAGTTGTACGCCCGCGTCGACGCCCGTATCGAGTCCATGTTCGCTGATGGTTTACTGGACGAAGTGCGCGGCCTGCTCGCCAAAGGCTACTCCCCCAACCTGCCCGCCATGACATCCATCGGCTACCGCGAATGCGTGGATGTGCTGGCAGGCCGGATCACGGTTGAGGAAGCCAAAGTGCGCATGCGCCACACCACGCGCGTCTTCGTGCGCCGACAGGCCAACTGGTTCAAACTGGACGACCCGTCCATCAGTTGGTTCGAGGCTGGCAAGGTCATGATCGCAGAGATCGAAAACATAACGCGGGCTTTTTTAAACCCGTAATCCCCCACATTGGAGAATTTATGCAATCAGAACGCAGTTGTATCCTGGACGGCGAATCCCTGACCCTGGAAGATGTGGTCGCTGTTTCCAATGACCCGCAGGTCAAAGTGAGCATTTCAGAAGCCGCTTGGGCGCGGGTGGAACGCGCTGCGCAGGCCGTGCAGGATTTCGTGGCCCGCGGCCAGGTGGTCTACGGCATCACCACCGGCTTCGGGGCCTTTAAAGACAAGATCATTTCCCCCGACCAAGTGGAACAGTTGCAGCGCAACATTCTCATCAGTCACGCCGTGGGTGTGGGTGAACCGCTCGACCAGAAGACGACGCGGGCGCTGATGTTGATCCGGGCCAATACGCTCGCCAAGGGTCACTCCGGCATCCGCCGCGGGACCCTGAACCTGCTGCTGGAACTCCTGAACCGCGGCGTTTACCCGGTCATCCCGTCACAGGGATCGCTCGGCGCGAGCGGCGACCTGGCTCCGCTGGCGCACATGGCCCTGCCGTTGATCGGACTGGGCGAAGCCGTCTACCAGGGACAGAAACTGAGCGGCGCCGAAGCCCTGAGCCGCGCCGGTCTGACCCCGGTGGTGCTGACCGCCAAGGAGGGCCTGGCACTGACGAACGGTACTACGCTGATGAACGCCATCGGCGTGCTGGTCACCCGTCAGGCCGAGAATATCGCCGCCATCGCCGACCTGGCCGGGGCGCTCAGCCTGGAAGCCATGCACGGCACACCGCGCGCCTTCGACCCGCGCATCCATGCCGCCCGTCCGCACCCGCGCCAGGTGGCCTGCGCGGACTACATGCGCAGCCTGATCGCAGGCAGCACGTTCACCCGCCCGGACGATCCGTACAACGTACAGGACGCCTACACCCTGCGCTGCATACCGCAAGTGCACGGGGCAGCGCGTGACGCGGTCGAGTACGCCCGCTGGGTGATGAGCATCGAACTCAACTCGGCCACCGACAACCCGCTCATCTTCTTCGACGAACAAGGCGAAGCGACCGTGCTCTCAGGCGGCAACTTCCACGGCGAACCATTGGCGATCGCGATGGACTACCT
>CAZRCR010000072.1:0-7584 GCA_964598615.1 uncultured Anaerolinea sp. | reverse complement strand
CAAGTAATTGCTTGCTGAATATTCCTATGAGGCTGAGATGAGAAACGCCGTATGGTACTGAACAACCATTCCGGGTCGTCGCTTGTCTCTGAGAAACCGCTGATGAATGCTGTTACGTAAGCATCCTCAACATCATCCGGCACTTGTTTTAAAAGCGCATTGAAACGGCGCGGATCCTCTTTCACCAGAACAGTCAGAACCCGTGATAACTCTGGTGATCCTCCTTTCAGAAATTCTCTGTGACTAACTCCTTTACTATATTTCTTCATGGCAGACAGCCAGTTCTTATCGCTCATTTTCCTGGCTATCTCTTCAGGTATTGGCGAACCAACAGTTCCCCCTCCCATTCTTGGTTCATCATCAAAAGCCGTGTAATCTGGGAACTTATGTCTCAATTCCACGACCCTTTTCTTCCCAGAGGCTGAAAGCATGTCGGGGGGGATGGCCTCTAAAAGACAGAGTTGATTCAGCCCTCGAATTTCCAAGGCGCGCATACCAAGTCTCTTGTAGATAGGGTCATAACTCAGAATGTGCTTTTCGAGTTGATGGCGTTCGTCTACGTCAAGATATGGATAAATGTTTTGGATCAATCTTCTGCTTTCCACGCAATCAAAATTTGCCAAATGTAATCTTCTCGCGTCAGAAATCAAGAAGGCGAAAGCCTGTTTTGAATACTGCTCCGGGGCCAGAGAATATACTCGAGCAAGTAGGCGTTGATATGTCGCAAAAGGAGATGCAGACAATTTCAAGGCAAGCAGCTTGAACCTTTCTGGTTGTCTGGTCGCGAGGATTACGGCTGATGAAATTAAACTTTGGATGAATGCGTTCCTTACCCTGAATAGATTTTCATTCCAGTGTTCATAAAACTCATCCCAGATATACATGGACGAGTCTTGCTGTGGTACAGGCATGATGGAATAATACTTATCCAGCCATGCTATCCAAACATCCAGCAATCGCACAGGCTCTGCATCACTGACCACCTTGATCGCGTCTTCTAGTTGAACGTTGTCAAACTGATCCAATACATTGCCAAGTGTTGTAAATCGTGATCTTACTGGGTCGGTTTCCGCTGCGTTCTTTATCGTTATAAACTCATCTAGCGCAGAGGCGAAAGCAAGTTCCAATAATTCAGAACCAATTTGCGGATACTCTTTAGCAAGATTGATTATTTCGTACCAACCGTGTCTATTGATAACAGGCAGCTTTTTAATAACCTTTACCATTAATTGTGCAGCTTCAATGCACCCCCATTTTTGGATTCCTGTAATGACTTGATATATTCGCTGCAGCCATTTCTCACCCATTTCTAAATAAGGCTCGATTAGCCGAATTCCTTGTAGCTGGTTGAGTTCGACCATTGATATCAAGTAGGGGATAACGTAAGAGTCTATAAATTCATCATCATCCGACGCCAACCACTTTGGCAAAACGGAAGATTGCAGAAAAGCGAACCACTGAACGTTCCCAAACATCGCAACCAGGTATCGGTAGCGTTTGTCAGGAATGATTAGATAGCGAAGAAGATGATTTTGTTCTGCTTTATTCGGGTTAGGAAGCGAGCCAAACCATCGGATCAATAAATCTCTTAGGTGAAATCTGAGTGTTGGAGACTTGACAAGCGCATCGTATTGCTTCAGATAAATAGTGCTTCGATAACCCCTTAAGTAAGTAAAAACTTGAATTAACTTGCTCCGCTCAATGAGGCCTTGGGGAGAATGTAGGATTTCGTCTACGATATTACTGCCGGATTCAACAAACCCTCTGGCAAAACAATAATCGAAAAAGGTTTGATGGAAAAAAGACCAACCGTTTTTACTCTCGACAATTATCCCAATACTTGCCAACCAGTTTATTGCATCTTGTAATCTCTGCCTTTCAGGTAAATATAAAACTGATTGAGGAACAATAATTGTCTGTTCTTTATCCATGTATGCCGTAATGAGATCAATTGTTTCTTTTCTTTCACTTTCCGCTGGTGCTCGGCTATCTGAACTGAATATCACATATCGCCAAATGCTTGAATACAGTTCTTGCAAACTTGATACACCATAAATTTCGTCGGGATCCGCCCACCCTGATTGGATGGCCTGGATGAAAAGACTCAAGTGAAGAGGGGTTGAAAGCAGTTCAAAAGACAACTTCGATAAGCGACCATAATCAATGGCGATAGGTGAAAGGGCGTTTTTTATTTCTTCGTCAGAAAGACGACTGATATTGAACCGTTGGTTGGATTCGATTTTATTCAGGCGAGGATCAGAATGGAGATCGAATAATCGGCAGGAAATTAAAATGCACACATTAGGAATTCTCCGCAATTTAGCGATCATGCCTATCAATAAATTCAGAGCTTTCTCATCATGAGCTAGAGTTAATGACAAAGCATCAATCTGATCAATTAGAATAACGACCCGTTCGGTTTTTGCTAACCGATTAATAACCTGCTCCATAGACCAGGGAGAAAAATAGCCATCGAAAAGCTCTCTTGAGTTAGTTGCATCTGACAATTGTTGATCAGCTTTGAGTGCAAGTACGATTACTCCTGCTTGCTCTAGCTCCTCAAGAATATCCCTCATAACTACAGTTTTCCCCATTCCTGCTTGATCAACAAGGAACCCCAAATTGCTTACTGAGTCTATTTTGTCTCTGGTAAGCCAAAGAGCAATTTCGTGCGAAATAGGCCGGCGGAGGTGGTTGCAGGTTTGCCCCCAAGTATTTTTATGCTGATACAGGACTGAGCTAACGCTTTTGATTTTCTGTTTTAGTTCATCAACATCAGGAGCATCGATAAATGCAAAATCATTTACTTCTTCGATAATAGAGCGTCTCAGCTCAGCTGCAGTGAATGTGCCTCCCCTTCTGGCATTACCTCCAACTCGGTCTCGTAGAAGTCTAAAAAGATGAATTGACGATTTATTGCTTCTAGGCATCCAATGATTTATTAGATCACGTTCTATGTGGGCAAGTGTCCAGATTTCGACCCTTACCTGTTTAAAAAACATCAGCAGAGATGCGTCATCCCACAACTTGAAAGATAGATCCGATTTCACTTTTTCCAGTAATGTTTGTTGTTTCTTGTTTAACCCACTTTTCCATTCTTCTGCGCTTTTGCTGGTTATTGCTTTTTCACAAATTTCCTGTAAATCCCGAATGGCTGTTCTTTCCGTACCAACCTGTAATTGAAGAAGGTCAAATTCTCTCTTGAAGTCTTGTTGATAATATTCCTCTTCAAAATCATGCCATAGCTCCTTCCAGGCCATATCGGATGTATTTATATTTTCTTTCGCCTGAATAAATAATCTATGCTGGTCGGTGAACGTAACAACTATGTCATCAACTTTGTCAGGAGATTCGACTCGTACTTGTGATATCGGATCACCGCGAGAATCGTCGCGCGAATCACATAGCCGTCCTAGAAACAAGGCTGCTACTGAATTTTGGTAAAGAATTCCTGATTGTGTGGTCTGTCCACCACGTTTCGTCATAAATACCTCACTTTGTGAACAGGGAAGCATGATAAGTATAGCACAAAGATAGCACAATTGTTCTTGACAAATAAGAACATCTGTGCTATCTTAACTCTGCCGGCACTCCCGGCCACAACTGAATAACCCCATTCGTTTACTAGACGCCACATTCGTTTCCAGCATTCCAGCCGGAGAATGTGGCGTTTTTAGTTAATCACCCTACAGAAGGAGATGTCTCATGATCAACCAGGTCGATTTCGAAGGCTTCCTCACCCGTTCCTGGGAATACCGGGAGCAGCGCTACATGCGCCTGGCGAACCACCGCCCTGCCGATGACGGCCAGACTGCATCGGATTACATCACGGTCAGGATCGATACCTCGCTGGACTTCGACCCCCACCGTGTCAGGATCGGCAGCCGGCTGCGGGTCAGCGGGCGCATCGTCGGTCGCGACATCGTCGAACCGCTGAAACTGGTGGTCGGCAAGTCGCACGATGACGTGGAACTGCCCGGCGAGCTCTCGAACCTCGTCATCCGCCGGCCCACGGTGCAGATCCTAGCCACCCAGGTCAAGGTGACTGCCAGACCGCGCAAAGTGCCGGGCAAGAAGAAAACAGACAGCCTTGTTCCTGGAAAGCCGGAACCGTCCCGCCTGCCTGACGCCCCCATCGAGGCCGGGCAGGACCTAGCGGAACTCATCCCGGCCCAATAACCAACCCCCGGCCTGCGGGCCGACCTCCTTGTTTCCCGCCCAGTGCGGGAACCCTGCACGCGTACAGCATTTGTGCCCTGTTGGAAAGGGCAGCTGTTCGCGTGCTTTTTTTGTACCTTTACAAACCGGCACTCCTGTGAAAACAGGGCTGCTCCATATTTGTTACAGACCCTTCCTACGGGGTCTCCTCCACCCCACGAATAGAACCCGGCAGGGCTTCCTGCCGGCATGCAATCATCTTTTTTCTTTCTTTGTTGATCACGCTCACATTGAGCGCTGATGCACGTGCTTCCCGTTTCGGGATCATTCGTTTCCAGCATTTCAGGAGAAGGAGGAACATTTGGTAGCTCTCGATCTTCCCGTCGAGCAACAGAAAAGACAGAAATCCGCCGTTGATGCCCTGGCGCTCGGACGCTGGGAAATCTTCCCTGGCCAGGGTGGTTGGAGGGTTTCAACCCCCACCGACACCTACATCCTGACCTTGCAGGCCAACGGCCAATTCACCTGCTCCTGCCCGGACCATGAACGATATGGCAGGCACGGGCTCGAATGCAAGCATCTCTGCGGCCTGCGGCTCTGGATGAATATCCAGGAATCCGCCGAACCCGCAGCCAAACAACCCACAGAAAAAGGAGAAAACCGTATGACCACTGAAAACCTTGTTCGTGAATGCGGATGGGTCAAGCTGTTTCACCCATCCAGCGCCCAGGTGACCATCCCGCTCTCCCTGGAAAAACCCATCCTGGTCGCGGAAGCCCAGGCTCTCATGGCGTCTGTCACCAGCCTCCTGCAGGCCGGCTTCTCGGTCGAAGTGCCGGGGCTGGAGGACGGCGAGCATGAAGAAGAGATGGGCTTCGTTGTCCGCCGTGCCAAGGTCAACGCAGACGAAACTGAAACGCCGGTGGTGGACCTGTACCCGGTGAACGCCAACTTCCGCCGCCTAGCCAAGTATCTGAACGATGAGGCGGACGTGCGTGAGTTCGAAGCCGCCTGCGGCCTCAGCCTGGCGTCCCTTCCGCTTTACGAGGGTGACAATACCATCGAACGGGGCAAGAACCCCAAGATGGAAAAATATGTGATCCCCTTGAAGCGACCGGTCAAGGCTGTCTGGAAATACAACCCCCGCTACGAAGGCGAGAACGACAAAAAGAACCCCAAGCGTTTGTTCGTGCGCTGGGGAACTGGCGTCGCCGGAGCGGAAGGCAATGTTGTGCTCACACCGGTTGAGACGATGAACGTTGAGACCGCAAAGGGCATGATCTGCCCGCTCGGTTCCAAGAGCCACCCGGAGTTCAAGGGCATGTCCCTGGAAAAGGTGTCGCAGACCGAGGACGGTCGCAAGGTGCTCGATTACCTGTCCGGCGATCAATATCAGCCGAACGGCGACAAGTCCGGTCAGAAGGTGAAGCAGGCCGCCAAGGTGCTGCTCGCCGCGCTGCAGCCTGCCTGACGGTGAAGGTGGATGCAATGCAAACCGTGAAAAGCAGCCGCCAGATCTGGGGCAGGGATATGCAAATTGGTGCAGAGTGGGATGCCGGCGTAACAACCCCCCTGTTGCCCACCTGTCCCGCCGGCCGCTGGACGGTCCGGCGAGAAGCGGAGCGGTTCACCGTCGTCTTTCACCGCTTCATAGGTGGGGAGGAAACCATCCTGGATACCTTTCCATCCTCCGAAGACGGGGAAATCGCTGCCAAAACCTTTGCGCTCACTGCGCGGGACACCCTTCTTATTTCCACACAGAAACAGGAGAACTGAATCATGACCCACCAAAAGACCATCATCATCGGCCGTCTGGGTGCGGACCCGGAAATGAGGTATGCACCATCGGGCCAGCCGGTGACGAACTTCACTGTCGCCACGAACCGTAAATATCGGAACGCCGGCGGCGAGGAAGTCAAAGAAACGACCTGGTTCCGGGTTTCTGCCTGGGGCAAGACGGCGGAGGCGTGCAACAACTACCTCCACAAGGGTGGCCAGGTTTACATCGAAGGCCGCCTGATCGCCGATCCGGCCACCGGCGGACCCCGCATCTGGAACCGCCAGGATGGCAGCCCGACCGCCTCGTTCGAACTCCACGCCGAATTGGTCCGCTTCCTGGGCGGCAAGAACGGCGATGGGAACGGTACCACGGCCCCTGCCGAAGCCACTGCCGATGAGGGAGAAATCCCCTTCTAACCAACCGGTCTCCCGCGTAACTTACGCGGGAGACCCATTCCAACAGACGAGGACACCATGATCGAACTCACCATCCAACAGAACACCCTGGCTGCGGCATTGAACATCGTCACCCGCGCCAGCAAACCCAACAGCCTGTCCGCCGCCTTCGAATTGGTGCGGCTGGACGCCTCTCCCGGCCGGCTGACTCTCTCCTGCTTCAACGGCGAATTCGCAGCCTGCGGCTCCCTGCCGGCGCTGTGCCAGGAGTTGGCCTCCGCCTGCGTCAACGCCGCCACACTGCGCGAAGTTGTGCAGGCTGTGAGCGGCGAAGTGACCCTGCGCTTTGGCGAGGCGGAACTCCGCCTGGAATGCGGCTCTACCAAAACCAGCCTGCGCCTGAACGCCGATCCCCTGCCGGCCATCGATGCTGTTACGCAGGGTGATGCGGTCTCCCTTCCGGGGAAAATCATGCGCCGGTTGGCGGGGCTTTCCCTGTTTGCATCGAACGATGAGTTGCGCCCTGCGCTGCAGGCGATCCATCTATCCATCTTCAAGGATGGCCAGGCGAAGCCGGTGCTCCAGGCCCAAGCCGCGGATGGCTTTTCCTTCGGGCGCGTGCGTATAAGTGTGGAGCTGCCGCCAGAGCTGAACGCCCGCTGGTCATCAGGGGACTCCGGGCAGAACCGCATGGTTGCCCTGCTTCCGGTTGCCTTCCTGCGCATGCTCGCCGCAGTCGTGGAAGCCGATGACCTTGTACAGATCCAAATCTATCCCAAGGGCGGCCGCGCTTCCTTCCGAATTACAGGGGAAGGCCGGGACTATCTGCTCGACTCCGCCTTGCTGGGGGATGGTTTCCCCGAAGGCGGCGTCGAAGAAGTCCTCTCCAAAGCCTTGGCCGTCTCGGGTGCTGAACTCACCCTCAACCCGGCTGATGTCGAGCGGGTGATCCGCCAGGTGGCCGCCATGGGCACGAAGCAGATGTTCCTCAAGGTTACGAACGGGCAGCTTCGGGCCGCATCAGAGGACACGCAGTTCGGACAGACGAAGAACGTCCTGCCGGCGAAGGCTGCCGGCCCGGACGCGCAGGTCTGGCTGAACGCCGACTACCTGACCCGCATCATCAAGGCTTCCTCCGGCGAACTCACCATCCAGCTGGGCAAGCCCAATGAAGCGATTCTGGTTCATAGCGGCGACCTGGTCGCCCTGATCATGCCGCTGCTTTGCGCAACAGATCCCTTCGAGAACGAA
>CAZRCR010000071.1:0-7586 GCA_964598615.1 uncultured Anaerolinea sp. | reverse complement strand
AAAACAAGCGTCCGGTTCTTCTACACAGTTTGCGTCTCCCTGACCCTCTCCGTTTTGCTCCTGGTAAGCTGCGTAGCACTGCCGTCTGCCACCCCCACGCAGGCGGTCCCCGGCCCCGGTTCGGGATCCGAACTTGCCACGCCGGGTGTGATCCCGCTCAACACCAGTGAGCCGCCCGTCGTACCCACGGACCTGCCTGTGCAGACCATCCCGAGCGACACGCCCGAGATCGTGGTTACCGACCCTCCCACACAGGAAGTGCTGCCCACCGAGACACTGCCGGTGGCGGACGCGGCCGACCCGGCGCGTGCCATCGGGGGAGGCACCGTTGAGGAAACCGCTGTCAGCGGCGGGAGCCTAGCCCTGGCGCCCGGTACCTCGGCCGGACTGGTGCGGGGCAGCGTGGGGGCAGGCCAGGTGGTGACCTATACGCTGCAAGCGGCGCAGTCCCAGCCCCTGACCCTGATCCTGAAGTCGCCCAATAACGATGCGGTTCTGGGCGTTACCGGCCCCACCGGCGTTGTCCTGCTCAACACAGCCAGCAAATACGCGCGCTGGCAGATGACCCTGCCCACCACCGGGACCTATACCATCCAGGTTGTCGGCGGCGCGGCGGACGGGACCTTTGCCCTGACCTATAAACTGCCCCTGCGGACCAGTTTCGCCACCGGGACCACCTCAACCACAGTGAACGGGAAGACAACTTACGGCTATCTCTTCTCGTATGCCTTCACCTGCGCAGGCGGACAGAGCATGTCGGCCAGCCTGAACGTGCCTGCCACGACCGCCATCATCGACATTTACGGCATCATCACCGGTACCCTGCTGGACACCTCCGCCAACCTGGCCTCCTGGACCGGGGTCCTGCCGGCCAACCAGGATTACATCATCGAAGTCGTTCCCGTGGGCGGGGCGGAGGTGGACTACGCCCTGACGGTGGCCTGCACCGGCACACCCGGGAGTTATTCCTCCGGCGAGATCACGTTTGCCCAGTGGACGACCGCCGCTGTGCGGCAGGGCAGCATCTCGCCGGGACAGGTCATCACCTACACGGTGAACGTCTCCTACGCCCAGCCTTTGATCGTGGACGTGGAATCCCCGAACTGGGACGTTACCGTCGGGATCCTCGACCCGAACGGTGCCTACTTGTTCCTCCCGGCCATGAAATGGACGCATTACATAGCGCAGGCGCAATATACCGGTATGTATACGATCAAGCTCTACGGTGGTGCGACGACGGAAGCGTATACTCTGACCACCAAGGTCGGGCGGCTGATGAACTTCCCCAATGATTACGAGACTTCCGTCACTTATTATGGCGAAACGACCTATGGCTATGTTCAGACCTATGCGTTCCGCTGCGGGGCCGGGAATATCGTGTCTATCAGCCTCGATGTGGACAATACCAAAGCCTACCTGGCCGTTTTCGGCGTCCAGTCCGGTGTACTGCTGGACTTCCACGACATGGAAACCGAGTGGTCGGGTACCCTGGCGCAAACGGAGGAGATCATCGTTGAGGTTATTCCACGCGGCGGGTACCTGGTGAGTTACAACCTGACGGTGACCATCCCGTAGGCTTTTTCCTGCCCAAGGAACACGAAAGGGACTGCCCGAAACGAGCAGTCCCTTTTTTGATGGAGCTTGAACCGAAAACGGTTCCCTAGACCGGGATGGCGGCGATCACCTGCGAAGAAACGAACATCCATGTGACCAGGGCGGCGTTGAGGAACGCACCCAGGTAGGGCCGCCCGGTCAACTGGAAGAACCAGGTGGAGAGCGGCGTGACGATGATGAGCACGATGATGACGTGGAACAGGCTCATGGTGAAGTTGGCCAGCATCCCGCCCGGCCCCACGAAGGGGACGATGCCCGCTGCCAGCAGCGGCACGTATTGCACCAGGGTGAACAGGATCAGCGGCACGATCATCGCCAGGGTGTTGGCGACCGCCCAGGAAAGGAAGGTTTTGCCCCAGGTCTTCTTGGCGGGCAGGCGCAACTGTCCGTGCAGGAAATAACCGGTCAGCACGAAACCCACCAGCAGGAAGGGGAAGTACAGCAGCCACATCCCGGCCCGGTAGGGGGTCAGGTCACTGGCAAAGGGGAACAGGAATCGGTAGTCCACGATGAAGACCTGTTCCAGCACGTACTCGAACAGGTAGGCGAACAGGAACAGGATGCCCGCCAGCAGGGCGGCCTTGCCGATGGCCTTCCAGTCCAGGGCAAAGCGCTTCCGGTCGTAAGAAATGCCCAGGTCGGCCCAGGTCAGGCCGTCCTTTTTGTTGCGGCGCTTGAGCCAGCCGCGGATCAGGAAGAAGCCGATCACGTTGATCCACAGGAACCACCAGACTGTGCCGTTGACCAGCATCATCGGGAAGACGCCGTCGATCTTGACCACGTAGACGTGCAGGCCGAACATGACGAAGATGAGCGGCAGGTAGAGCCACATCAGCAGACCGTTGATGCTGGCGTGCTTGTAGAATTCCTTCTTCGTGCAGGCGTACACGTCGGAGACGCGCCCCTGCAGGGACTGGAAGAAGCGCGTGCGCAGCAGGATCAGCCCGAGCGGGATCAGGGACCCCAGACCGGCCAGCATGGCGAGGAGCGTGGCATATTCCTTGACCTCCCAGATCTGGTCGGACGGGTCGACCCAGTACGACGCATCCGGCTGCAGGGACTGGCGCATCCAGTCCACCGCGGCGGCGATGGCCGTCCGGTTGTGGGACTCGAGCAGGTGGATGGTCTGGAGCAGGGCCACCTCGCGGGCGGTGCCATCGGCAAAATTGCCGTAGACCGTTCCAAAGGTCGGGTTGGGATCGGCGATGACGGCCTGCGTCTGCGGACTGGTCATCCATTCGGCTTCGAAGTCGTCCGTGCCGGTCATGCGTTGGCGGTATTCGTCGTACTTGCCGTAGAGCATGAGCATGTTGTGCGGCATGTCGGTGGTGGCGTCGGTTTTGTAGGCGAAGCCCGAAATGGACAGGGCTTGCACGC
Source organism: uncultured Anaerolinea sp. (assembly GCA_964598615.1). Lineage (GTDB taxonomy): Bacteria > Chloroflexota > Anaerolineae > Anaerolineales > Villigracilaceae > UBA877. Next base: position 4,595 of record CAZRCR010000071.1, on the reverse strand, counting down.
CCGGGTCGCTGACGGCGATGGTGTAGGCCATCTCGGCTCCCAGGCTGTGGCCCATCAGGCCCACCCGCTGCGGGTCGACGAAGGGCAGGGATTTCAGGTACTCGAACGAGGTCCGGCCGCCGTAGGTGGGGTCGAAGTCGGGGGCGTCCACGTCGCCGGGTTCACCGGAATTGCCGCGCCCGATGGCGTCGATCTCGAGGACGACGAAGCCGCGGCGGGCCATCTCGATGCAGTAGGCGTCGCTGGTCTCGCGGTTGTTCTGGTAGCCGTGGATGTAGACCACGCCCGGGGCCGGGTTCGCTTCGCTGACGCCCTGCGGGACGAACAGTTTGGCCCGCACGGTGATGCCGTTGGCGTTGGGGTAGGTGACGTTGCTGACGTCCACTTTGCCGAAGTCGCGCTGCACCAGCGAGGCCAGCACGAAGGCGGCAACGGAGACCAGCAGGCAGGCAAAGAACACGACCCAGGCCGTGGCGGGACGTTTGGGCTTGAAGAGTTCGTCTGTATTCATGTTGTTTTCCTTTTGTGGGGAACCGGCGGGATGATGCTTTTATTATGCTACAGAATCAAAAAGAGCGGGGAATAATGGATGATGTGTTTTGCATTTAAGCTTTGGGCGGAAACTCCTCGGGCTAAATGGGAGGGCGCTTGAGCGCCGTTTCGCTATGAGCCGGGGGACTTTAGTCCCCGGCGAAAGGATCTCTCAAATCTTATCCACCGGGACATGAATGTCCCGGCTTAGGGCTGAAGCCCCGTTGGGGCTTGTGCTGTCAGCCGGGGGGATTTACGTGTGCCCCGAAGGGGTATCCCCCGGCGCTCTCCGCGGCAACGCAGGAACGCGTGGCAAGGTTGGGTTTGGACATGGAAGACTTTTTGTTAGAAAATATTTCATAAAATCAACGGATGTCTGGTGTAAATTTTACCCGCCGGGACGTTAACGTCCCGGCTCAGGGCAGAAGCCCCGTTGGGGCTATTGGGATTCAGGCGTTGCTTCAAGTTTATCAATCAAAGTTTGCGCGGCATGATGTTGTTTTTGGCCTTTGACATATCCAACAACTTTATCCAGAGCAGATTCTGAAATGCTGAAAACGCTGTACTCGCCCTGCCAGGCAAACTTTCCGTTTAGAAAACGTTCGTTGACCCAGTGAGAACTCGCGCCTTTCAACTGACCGATCACCGCCGCAATCGACAGGCGTGGCGGAATGGAGATAACGAGGTGCAGGTGGTCGGTCATGCCATTGATGGCGTGTGGGACGCAGTCCAGCGCGGTGGCTTTTCCCCATACATAGCCGTAGAGTTCTTTTTCCCAGACGGGATCGATCAACGCTTGCCGGTCTTGCGTGGACCAGACTGCATGATAGAAAAGGCGCCAGTAGGACATGGGTTTTCCTCGTAACCTTACCCGCCGGGACATAAATGTCCCGGCTCAACGCTGAAGCCCCGTTGGGGCTTTCGCTGTCAGCCGGGAGGTTCACCTCCCGGCGCTCTCCGCGGTGGTGAAATTCGAAGGGGTGGAGAGGTTGCGTTTGGACATGGGAGACCGTTCTCTGGGTGTGATAAAAAATGTCACTATCTTTCACTTGTACTGAGCAATGCAGCTATTTTCTCTGCTCTTTCTTTAGCGTCTTCCCAATCATCATAATTTGCACAAACGCAAATTTCTCTTTGATCATGTAAGTCGATTACTTGAAAAGTGCTTCCGTCTAACTGGTTTACAGTATACCTTTTCATCTCTGCTACTCCCTTGTCATCCGATATCGTCCCCGCTCAACAAATTCAATCAAGCCTTTGTCGCGCAGGAATTGGAGTTGCTGCCGGATTTTGGGCTTCACGTTGTTGTTCAAGGGGTGTTTGGCCTGCAAATATCCCTCAAACGCGTAGACTTCATCGAGCGTAAATTCAGGCTTTTTGATCCTTTCCATGCAAAGCAAAACGTCCAGAATCCAGCCTTTGGCATCCACGTCATGCGTGCTTTTGACGAATTCTGTTTTGCTCCACTTGTCCAAAACCTCGTTCCTGCTTTTGGCGATCCCGTTCTGGATGTAGAAGATTTTCCCCAATTCCGGGATGTCGTTCATCACGATGTTACAGCCAATCCAGCCCGCCCTGCGTGCGGTGGCACTTAAGGCTTTTCTTTTTTCGATGATATTTGGAACAAAGAAATATTTCGGGATGGCGAGGAAATCCCTGATGACCAGCGTGCTTTTGTCATAAGAGAGAAAGAAGAAATTTGGGTTGTTGTCGGATTTCAATCTTTCGATCATGGTCTCGTACGCGCCATCTACAACCTTTTTCCCCACAACGCCATTCTTGGACTTTAGTTCGTATTCTTCCCAACACTTCTCGCAGTAAAAATCAGCGACAGGCGCATTGTTGTCAAACCGCCGCAGTGGACTTCCACAGTTGGGACAATACACCGAATGATTGACCCAGGATTCTGTCATCACCCGGATGCGCTGGGTTGGGCTGGAATAGTTAACCGCGACATCAAAAGGCAGGGTCAAATCCATGATTTCAAGCCTTTACTAACGAATGAAGTATCTCCGCTGATTTCAGCGGAGGAGTAGTTCTTAAGTTTATTGAACCAGCATAGTTTTCATTGTTATTTAGAATAAAGATAGTTGAGGGGTTTTAGGGGGATAAAACACTCCTATGATAATAAAGGGATTCTCTACTCTTCTCATGTGAAATTCATAGGTTGTACCTAAAAATAAGAGAAGATCCTTTTTTGATACAAATTCATCGAAATATTTTTGACGAACAAGTCTCTTCGCTTCCTCTTCGTCCCCTTTTGATTGCCACAAGCATTTCCAAAAGAGTGTGCCTATTTCCCAATCTCTGATGGTTAATTCTCTGGGTTTGTCATCGCCTTCCGATAGAAAGCGGTACTTGAAATCGTAAGGAAGTTTTTTGATAATTCGCTTTGGCTGGCCAATTCCATTATTTAACTCAAAAAGACTCATCTGGCTTAATTTTTGAACCAACTTTGGATCCCATTCCCGCTCACTTTTCTCGATTGAAAGACCAATAATTTCTTTTGGCAGTAGAGTACCTAGAGAACGGTTTTCAGTTTTGGACAACAAAATCAAATCTTTAAGCGATGTGAATATTTCCTTTTGAACAATTTCTTTTCTAGCTGCCCAACTATCATTAGTATCAAGCTTATCTAGAAAGCGCATTGGTTCATCCAACCCATTTCGCGGCATATAACTTTCTAATCTAAAATCGCTCGGATGTTTAACGAGATTCAGTTCCACCCATCCATATTTTGGATATCTTTTTTCATCATACACGCTTGACGAGATAGGATACATTCTTACCCATCGATTTCCATCCAGTAATCCAGCGGTACAAACTACTTCACCGTGATCACTAGAAGGAAATGGATACGTTTTTACTGTTATAAGAACTCGGGCATTGGGTATTTCTGTGGGCAAATACATACAAATCCTCCCTTCTAATTTCTGTAGTAATTATCTTATATGTGATATTCTGACATCAAAGTTCTGTTCTTCCAAATAGTTTGTTATTTTATGGCGATGACAAAATTGATGATCAGATTCAAAACAAGTTAAAGCAACGCGCGAATATTCTTGTACTATTTGTTCGATTTTTTCGATATAAGCCAAATTGTTAGGTAAGATGTTATTTTGATAATATCCAAATAGATCTGTATGTGATTTTGTGGTTCCTAAGCCTTTTCGTAACTCAGAAGGTATTCCCAACTGAGGAATGTGAAAATATTTTATGCCAGACTTCTCTACATAACCCTGAAATCCAGGATTAGAAAAACCATACTTCATAGAAAATGGGTTGTTTCTAACATCAACTAATGCATGAATATTATTTTCTATTAGCTTATTTAGGAAGGCATCAATCGAGATACCTTCATAGCCTAATGTAAATAAACATGGCGTACTGTCAAGATTTCCATATAGGTTTCTCGCCCAATTAATTTCTTCTTGACTTAATAGTCTTGCTGCTATTTTGCTTCGCAAGGCAAAGAAGGGATATTCTCGATATACTTTTCTAATTAAAGAATCGCCCCTTTCCTTTGTATCAAGAGCAAGAGATAGTAAAGCTATTTTATCTTCATGCTTCAATTGAGAAAGAAATGATTCTTTCGTTGCAAGTACAAAATCTTCGCTGTTTTCCAAAAAACTATTTTTGGTAAGAATATTTTTATCGAAATATGATACAAAACTGAATCCGCCATATTGATAGGGGAAGAAATCATAGTAATTTCTTTTTGTTGTTTGGCAAAATAAAAATAGAAGCTTCTCGCAGTCTGTTTTTCCCAGCCTGCCGCCAAATACTTCCAAGAGAGCAAGTAAAACTTTTCTACGATAATACATATATACTCACATATAGAACTTTTGTTTCTCTATTATGATTATACACAGTTATCGCTTCTCCAAAGCTAACAAAAATCAAATTCACCTTGCCCCAATAAACTACAGGGACGACCAGCCGGTCGTCCCTGCAACGTCCTCAATACCCCAATTCCTTCATGATCTGCGCCTCGTCCTTTTTGCTGCCCGCCCCGAACAGCTCACGCCAGAAATTGTCATCGTAGCGGCGGGACTTCACCGGCA
>CAZRCR010000070.1:0-7603 GCA_964598615.1 uncultured Anaerolinea sp. | reverse complement strand
GAATATCCTGCACAGTCAGGCTGGCCTGGTGCATGGGACCAGCCTCTGTGTAGGCTCCGGCGGCATACAATTCCTCGCCCACCAGGGGTTCCTGGGCAGTGGCATAGATGACGGCCTGGGCGGCCAGGTTGTCGCTTCCGGCCATGACGAATGTATTTTGCCGCTCGGCGGCGTCGGTGAGTAGGGCGGCTTCCACCCCGAAGTTGCCCATCAACACATTGGCCGAGATGTTTTCGTCACGGATGGCGGGAATTGCCCCGGCGGCGTAAGAGAAGGGGGTCAGGCCTGTAAGCCGCCCGGCGGTGGATTCGTACGTGCCCTGGGCGGAAGCCTGGGACGCGTCTTTGAGCGTATCCTGGGAAAGGATCGTCAGCGCCGCGTCCCCCGAAGTGGCGATGGGCGGGCGATCGCCTGCCGAGGTCAATTCGGCCAGGCGGCGTAATAGGGTGAGACCGGCCAGCGCCGAGGCGGATTGAGGCGTGGTCAGTGCGCCGCGCCCGAGTGAAACATGCAGGCGGGTACCATCTTCGACCACACGCCCAACGGCGTGACGCATGCGGCTGAAAGCGGGGATTTCTCGAAACGTGGAGGTTTTGTTGCGGCGCAGAACCGAGAGACTAACCATCAGCAGTGCGCTAATGATCACCAGCCCAAACCCGGCCAGGCCAAGGATCAAGTCTGTCACAGGGAGCCTTCCTCTCGCAGGTATCGGATGAATGCCTGCGATTCTTCCCGGTCTTCCAACAAATGACCCAGAGCATTGCACTGGGGTTCTGTCAGCGCCGGGCGAAACAGCGGCCCTCCGATGTAGAGCGCCTGCGCGCCAATCACCGCCAGAGGACCAGCGGCTTCCAGCAGCCAGGTCGTCGCGTCTTCCAGTCCATGGCGGCGCAAAAACTCTGCCCAGCGGGGCCAAGCGGAACGCGCTTCAGGGAGAGAATCGGTCTGCATCGTTATGAGTATAGCACAAGTTGTGAAACAATAGAACAAACGAGCGTTCACACGATTGTAAGTCCTCACGCGCGGCTGGTCAAGGATAGTATAATCAAAATAGAAACCCCACAGGAGACCCACAATGATTTACGGAAAACGCATCCGCTTACGGGCTGATGAACGCAGCGACCTGCCAAAATTTACCGAATGGCTGAATGATCCTGAAGTGCGCCGTTACCTGTCCTTGCGACTGCCGGTCTCGCTTGCCAACGAGGAAGGTTGGTTCGATGCCATGCTAAAGCAGCGCCGCGAGGAACAATCTCTGGCCATCGAGGTCCGGGAAGGTGATTCCTGGCGGTTGATTGGCAACTGCGGCTTTTTCGATATCGATACGATCGTTCACAGCGCGGAAGTGGGGCTTTTCATTGGGGACAAATCCTGTTGGAACAAGGGCTATGGCTCTGAAGTGATGAGTCTCCTGCTCAACCACGGCTTCGGGACCCTGAACCTGAACCGCATCTACCTGCGCGTGGACGCGGACAACAAAGGTGGCATCCGTGCCTACGAAAAAGCCGGGTTCGTCCATGAAGGATGTTTCCGGCAGGGTACGTTCCAGGATGGCGAATATCGTGATCTTCTCTTTATGAGTGTTTTACGTTCCGAGTGGAATCCCAAAAAGGCGGAGGAGTAATGGCTCAATCCAACGAAATGCGCGTCTATGGCGGTATAAAACTGTATGCCGGCACAGCCAGTCCTGAACTGGCCCAGAAGGTGGCCGAATACCTCGGTGAGACCTTGTGCGGACGCGACATCATCGAATTTCCCAACGAGAACCTGTTCGTCAAACTTCACAGCAGTGTGCGCGGTCAGGATGTGTATGTGATCCAGCATACCGCCTCGCCGGTGCATCGCAATTTGATGGAACTGCTGATCCTGCTCCAGACCCTGCGCTTGGACTCGGCCGCACGCGTCACGGCCGTGGTGCCTTACCTGTGCTATGGCCGTTCCGACAAGAAAGACCAGCCGCGCATCCCCATCACCTCCCGGCTGGTGGCCGATATGATCCAGATCGCGGGCGCCGACCGCTACATGACTCTCGATCCGCATGCCTACCAGATTCAAGGTTTCTTCTCCGTTCCCGGCGATGTGCTGAATGCCTCTCTCATTTTGATTGATTACGTGCGCGACAATCTGCGCCCTTATCTCAAAGACCCGGTGGTTGTAACTGTCGATCTGGGATATGCCAAAAAAGGCCGCAACTTTGCGGCAGGCATAGATGCTCCCATTGCCTTCATCGAGAAGCGCCGTGTGGCCAACGATGCCAAAGCCCAGGCCCTGACCATCATCGGTGATGTGAAGGACCGTGATGTGGTTCTGGTTGATGATGAGATTGATACCGGCGGTTCGATTGCTCAGGCGGTCAACCTGGTTAAAGAAAACGGGGCACGTCGTGTCTATGTGTCCTGTGTGCATCCGATTTTTTCGGCCAATGCTGCTGAGCGCCTGGCAGCATTGCCGGTGACGGAATACATTACCACTGACAGCGTTCCGATCTCACAGGAGAAGTGCGATATCCTCGGGAAACGCTTGACCATCCTCACGGTTGCTCCGCTGTTGGGCGAGGTCATCCGCCGTGCCCATGAAGGCCGCAGCGTAGGTCAAATGTTCAACGAATAAAAACAGGAGGTTCCCATGAAAGGCAACGAAAAGGTTATTGCAAAACTCAATTTCCTTTTGGCCGATGAGTTGACTGCCATCAGCCAGTATATGGTACAGGCCGAGATGTGCGCCAATTGGGGCTACAATCGCCTGGCCGAAGTCATCGAAAAGCGTGCCATCGACGAGATGAAACATGCCGAAAAGCACATTGGGCGCATCCTCTTTTTGGAAGGGATGCCCATTGTCAGCAATCTGAACCCAATGCATATTGGCGATACTGTGGAGAAACAACTCAACAACGATTGGCAGTCCGAGAGCGGTGCCATTGCGGCATACAACGAAGCCATCAAGCTGGCTGCCGAAGCAGGCGATAACGGCACGCGTGAACTCCTCGAAGATATCTTGAAGGACGAGGAAGACCACATCGACTGGATCGAAGCCCAACTCGACCAGATCAAACAGATGGGCATCCAGGTTTACCTGGCCGAACAACTGCACTAAAGCACGGGGCGGACCTTTGTGCCCGCCCCTTTTTTGTTCCTATGATTATCATCCGTCATGCCCTCCCTGCCGATGCGGCTGCCATTGCCCGGGTTCATGTGGACTCGTGGCGCACCACTTATAAGGGTCTCGTTAGCGATGAGTTCCTGGCCGATCTCTCGTACGAGCGTCGCGAGAAGGGCTGGGCGGAGTCCCTTTCCAGGCTGGAAGCAGACCACGCTCTCTATGTGGCTGTGACCGAGACCGGGGAAGTGGTGGGATTTGCCTCGTCCGGCCCGGGACGATGGGATGGGGTATCGGGGAGAGTTGTACGCCATTTATCTTTTGAAACAGGCCCAGGGTCAGGGTGCCGGGCGGAAGTTGTTCAACGTCACGGTGTGCGAATTTGTCCGACGCGGGTGCAATTCCATGATGCTGTGGGTCCTGAAAGACAACACGCCTGCGCGTAAGTTCTATGAAGCGATGGGCGGACATGTCATGTGCGAGAAACCGATCGAGATCGGTGGGGAAACGCTCATCGAAGTGGCGTATGGCTGGAAAGATTTGCGTTCCCTGGCAGGAGAATAGAAGGCTATGCCCGAACTTCCCGAAGTGGAAACTTTTGTCCGCACACTGAGTCCGGCGTTGGTCGGCAAGAGTATCCTGGAAGCCAGCCTGCTTTGGAAGCGCACCCTGGCGGTTCCTTCCCCGGCAAAGTTTTCACAGCAGATACGCAATCAGCGAATTACAGGCATTTCCCGCCGCGCAAAATACTTCATCCTTCAAACTGCGGACTATCATTTGATCATCCACCTGCGTATGAGCGGTGACCTGCTGGTCGTGCTGGGTGGATACAAACCCGAAAAACATGACCGCCTGCTCCTGAAACTGACGGACGACGCCACCCTGGTTTTTTCGGACCCGCGCAAGTTCGGGCGCGTTTGGCTGGCCGCCGATCCCGCCTCCGTGCTGGCGGACCTGGGACCTGAGCCGCTTTCGGACGCGTTTACCCCGGCCTGGTTGTTCTCTGCCCTGCATTCCCGCCACAGACAACTCAAGGCTCTCCTGCTGGACCAATCCTTCCTGGCCGGTCTGGGTAACATCTATACGGACGAAGCCCTGCACATGGCCCGTCTCCATCCCTTGACGATCTCGAATACTGTCAGCGAAGAACAAGCCGCTGCCCTGTGGCAGTCTATCCGGTCTGTGCTGGAGGAAGGGATTCGCCGTAACGGCGCCAGCATCGACTGGGTCTACCGCGGCGGTGATTTCCAGAACCATTTCCGGGTCTATGGTCGTACGGGAGAGCCCTGCCCGGTCTGTGGAACGGCGGTGGAGCGCATCGTGGTGGGCCAGCGAGGCACACATTTTTGTCCGCAGTGCCAGCAAAATCCGGTAAAATAGTGCCAAGGTGAGATTATGGGACTCTCTACATCAACAACCATTTTTCTCTACATCGTTTGTTTATGCGGGGGCGTGATCATCGGCGGTTTGCTAAGCCGGGTGAAGAAAACTGCTGCCGCTGAACCGGTGGAATCGGTTGAACCGGAACCGGCGGTTGTGGAACCCGTTCCTGCGCCGGAACCTGTTCTGCCCCCGGCTCCCAAGAGCCTGGCAGGGCCGGATGATGTCGAGGTGCTGCATGCATGGCGGGACGTGAATGGCAAGGTGTGGATCGAGATGGACGAAACCCGTTTCGAGAGCAAGGACGCCATGAATCCTGAACAGCGCCGCAAGCTGGTGAATTTAGTGCTGGAACTCCGCCCGTGGCTGGATGCCTCCCAGGTTCCTGCGGCCGCTCCTCGCCCTGTTGTAAAGGAAAAAACGCAGCCTGCCAGGCAGGAACCGCGCCCGTCGCTCTTTGCCCCCATTCCGATCAAGACCGATAAATCGGCGGCTGCCGAGGATGAGAAAAAACCGAAGGTTAACCTGAAAACCATCGTTCAACAGATCGATGATGTTCTGCAGGAAAAATTATCCACCACGGTGTTCAAGGATCAGGAAATTCACCTGTTGGATGGCCCCGCCGGGACAGTGTTGGTGCAGATCGGCGATGACAGTTACGAAGGGATCGATGCCGCCCCCGATCCGGAACTCCGGGCGCTCATCCGGCAGGCGATTACCGATTGGGAAAAAGGTTCCAGTTAAGGATAAAGAAATAGGGCGGACTCGAGTCCGCCCTATAATTTTTTGGTCAGGTAGAGATCACCTCGTTCGAACCCCCGCTCGAGATAATATAGCCGTGTGCCCACCGCCGCGATGACTGCCATCCGGCGGTATCCTTTTGCGCGGGCGATGCGGTCCGCTTCGGCCAGCAGGCGTGTACCGAGACCGGTATGCTGGGCCGCCCCGCTCTGCTCGCGTCCCACCTGGAGTGACTGGCCGTAGACGTGCACCTCACGGATGATGGCTGCCCCTTCCAGGTCATTCAGCCCGGTGGCAGGCGCTTCCGGCCCCGGCAGCGACAGCCGCAGGAACCCGGCGATCCTGTCTTCCGGCGTGACGAAGGACAGGAAGTGTTCCTCAGCCCCGTCTGCTGGATAGACCAGATCGTCCAGCCGCAGGGACTCGGTGTCCACCTTCTCGCCGCGCACCTCCCGGCAGCGCAGGCAGTTACAGCGGGTGCCGCGCCGCTGCATCTCAGCATGGACATCCTGGCGCAGGCTGGTGCGTTTGTTGCCCTCCACCACGTGTGTGGATGGGATGTCGCGGATGACGCGGTTGACGCGGCAGTAGCGCGGGATGGACGGTTTGACGTCCGCGATCAGGCCGACCAGTTCCCCGGTCGAATAGGGGTGATAGTCGCCGCGTTTCCATATCTCGTAGAGCGGGGCATTTTCGAGCAGTTGGGTGGGATAGATTTTGATCTCATCCGGGCAGAGACCGTCCCACTGGCGGGCAAAGTCGGCCCCATCGGAGTCGGGGGTGGCGCCGAGCAGGTTGGGCATCCAGTGCAGGACGATCTTGAAGCCGCCCGCCCGCAGCAGGGCCACCGCCCGGTGCAGGTCCGCCACGGTATGGCCGCGCTGATTCAATTCCAGAATGGAATCATCCAGGCTCTGTGCGCCCATCTGGACCTTGGTCACTCCCAAGGAGCGGAACCAGGCCAATTCGTCCGGCGTGACCTCATCGGGGCGTGTTTCCACCGAGAGACCCACGTTGCGGTGGTTGGCGGCTTCGTTCTGCATATGCTCTTTTGCGAGATATTCTTTAATCGCCAGGAGCGCCGGGTTCGCGAAGTTCGCTTCTTTTTCTTTGCGTTCTTCGCGGTTCGATCCATTCATGGCCTGGAAACATCGCAACACGAACCATGCCTGGTAATCCCGCCGGTAGGATGAGAACGTGCCGCCCAGGATGAGCAGCTCGATCTTGTCGGTCGGGTGCCCCACCGATTCAAGCGCCTCGATGCGCGAGGCCACCTGTGCATATGGGTCGAAATCGTGTTCGACGGCGCGCATGGCGCCCGGTTCGTCAGGCAGGTAACTTTTGGGCATGCGCACATCGTCCGGGCAGAAGATGCACTTGCCGGGGCACGGATAGGGCTTGGTCAGCACCGTGACCGTGGTCACGCCCGAAAGGGTCCGCACCGGCTTTAGACGGATGCGTGCCAGCAAGGCCTCGTCTGCCGCCCATTCGCCGCTCTCCACCAGCGCTTGATACGTGGCCACCAGCGCGGACTTGTGCAGCGGCGCGGCATGGTAAAGATGGTCGCGCAAGGCATCTTCCACGGGTTTCCCGGCGCGCACATCTTCCAGGGCAAGTTTGGCCTGGGCCATTTTTTCGGGGGGCAGGGAGCGCAGTTCGCTCCAGTTGGCTTTTTTTGTCATCAGCATTTAGGTCCTGCTTGCAGCAGGACAATTCCTATAACGTCACGCAAGATGCGTGACCTATGTGGCTCCGGTGGGTATAATCAGCCCATGCAACCTGAGACCGCGACGCGGCTGATCGAACTGAATAAACAATTCTACCAGACCTTCGGGCGGGAGTTCTCGTCCACGCGCCAGCGGCTCCAGCCGGGCGTCAGGCGGGTGCTGGACCTGGTACCGGGGGAGGCGTCCCTGCTGGACCTCGGCTGCGGCAACGGCGAACTGGCGCGCGAACTCCACCGGCGCGGCTTCTCCGGTTTGTACACCGGCCTGGACTTCAGCCTGCCATTGTTGCAGGAAGTGGGGGAGTTGCCGGAAAATTTCAAGTTTGACGAAGCCGACCTGGCCCTCCCCAACTGGGAGAAGAACTGCCCCCCTAACCACTATTCACTAATCACTTCCTTCGCCACCCTGCACCATATCCCCTCCCGTGACCTGCGCCTGAATATCCTGAATAGAGTTCATACCCTGCTTGCCCCCGGCGGCAAATTCATTCACTCCGAATGGCAGTTCCTCAACAGCGAGAAGCTGCGCGGCCGCCTCCAGTCGTGGACGGAAGCCGGTCTGACCGAAGCGGACGTGGATCCCGGCGACTACCTGCTCGACTGGCGCAGCGGCGGACGCGGACTGCGCTACGTTCATCACTACGATGAGGCGGAGTTGGA
>CAZRCR010000069.1:0-7779 GCA_964598615.1 uncultured Anaerolinea sp. | reverse complement strand
GGCGTGGGCGTCGCTTATAAACTGGTGGAAGCCGTTCTGGGTCGCGGGCAGTGGACCACAGACGATCTCTCGCAATCAAGGGTCAACAGCCTGGGATCTGATCTGCTCGACCTGGTTGCCCTCGGCCTGGTTGCCGACATTGCCATTCTGCAAGGCGACGCACGCTATCTCGTCCAGAAGGGACTGGCTGCACTGCGTTCGCCGACCCGGTTGGGGCTGAAGGTCATGATGGAACTGGCGGAACTCAACCCCGCCAACCTGACCGAGGAACATATCGGCTTCACGCTCGGCCCACGGCTGAACGCCCTGGGGCGTCTCGGCGACGCCAACCCCATCGTGGAACTGTTGACCACATCCAATCCGGCCCGGGCACGGCTGATCGCCACGCAATTGGAGAACTACAACGCCCAGCGCCAACTGCTCACCAACCAGGTCACCCAGGCCGCTGAAGCCCTGTTGCGAGCCGACCCGGCCCTGCTGGCTGCCCCGGTTATCATTATCGGGCACCCTTCCTGGCCGGGGGGTATCATTGGCATCGCCGCTGCCCGGCTGGTGGAACGTTACAACAAACCAGTCATCCTGTTCACCACCCCGGCAGGGGAACCAGCGCGCGGCTCGGCCCGCTCGGTGGAAGGATTCCACATCACCGAAGCCATCGCCGCCCAGCGTGATCTGTTGCTGAACTACGGCGGGCATCCCATGGCTGCCGGTCTCTCGCTCGATGCCGAAAACCTGCCACTCTTCTACAAGCGTATGATGAAGACTGCGGAACACGCTTTTGCCCTGACACAACAGGAGGAACCGGCACTGGAGATCGACGCCTGGCTTCCGCTCCCCGATCTGACCCTCAACCTGGCCGCCGCTCTCGAGCCGCTGGCCCCCTACGGCCCCGGCAATCCGAAACTCGTCCTTGCCAGCCGCGGTCTCACACTCGAAAGCACCGCTCCCATCGGGCGCAACAAGGAACACCTAAAACTGACGATCGCCGATGAGACCGGGAACACCCAGCAAGTGCTCTGGTGGAACGGCGGCGGCGAAGAACTCCCCGATGGCAAGTTCGATCTGGCCTATACCTTGCGCGCCGCCGACTGGCGCGGCAGCCGTCAGGTCCAGATGGAATTTGTCGACTTGCACGTGGTGGAAAGCCAGAAAGTGGAAGTTAGAAGAAAAAAGGTGGAAATCGTGGACCACCGCTCTGAAAAAGACCCGCGCAGCCTGCTCCCCCAATTAAACGAACAGCCGTCCACGCTCATCTGGGCAGAGGGTGATGAAAAGGAACGCGTGGGCGGAAAAGACCGCAACGAACTGACCCGCGCCGACCACCTCGTCATCTGGTCGATCCCTCCTTCGCCGGAGGAACTGCGGGATGCGCTGACAACCGTCCAGCCGCGGACCGTCAGTCTGGTGGCCGCCCACCCCGACTTCGAGAACACCGAGAACTTCATCGCCCGGTTAACTGGACTGCTGAAATACGTCATCAATCAGCGCGGCGGACGCGTCACTTACGCGGAATTGGCCGCCGCTTCCGGTCAGCGCATATTGACCGTCAAGCGCGGCCTGAACTGGCTGATCGTGCGCGGGAATGTTATCTTACAACATGAAGAAGATGGCGTACTGAAGATCGAAGCAGGCAAAACCGGGCAGGATATCGCCGGGGCCACGCGGCTGTGGGTGGAAGTCCAGTCGCTGCTGTCGGAGACCGCCGCCTACCGGGCACACTTCAAACGTTCGGATAAAGAAACGCTGTTTGCGTAACGCAACGTGCGTCGCACAACCCATAAAACTGATTACAATTGAATCATGCCTTACGAAGAACTCCCCCACACCGCGGACTGGAGCCTGCGCGTCTGGGCCGCTGACTTATCGGCGCTGCTCATCGAAGCGGCCCGCGGCATGAACGCGCTCTCTGGCGCGGTACAGGCCGACGGTCCGCTTACGCACCGCAGGCTGGAATGCGTCGCTCCCGACGCCGAGTCGCTGCTCGTGTCGTTCCTGTCGGAACTGGTTTATGCCGCCGAACAAGAGAAATTCACGTTTACACAGTTTCAAATCGAAACGGTGGAACGTGAGAATGGCTGGGAATTGACCGCCGAGATGGGCGGCGGGCCATTGACATCGGCCAACAAGACCATCAAGGCCGTCACCTACCACAACCTGCAGGTCCGCCAGACAGAACGCGGCCTGGAGGTGGAGATTGTGTTTGATGTTTAATCGTAGGGGCGCAATATGCTGCGCCTCTACTACAGAGGAACCATGATTACCATCAACAATTTAACCAAGATTTCCGACCACGAATGGGAAATTCCCCAGACCTACCGCCCCGACATGCTCGTCCCGGTGCGATTGTTCGCCACACGCGAATTGCTCGAACAGATCATCAACGACAAATCACTCGAGCAGGCCGTCAACGCCGCCACCTTGCCGGGACTGGTCGGCCACGTGGTCGTTATGCCCGACATGCACCAAGGATACGGCTTCCCCATCGGCGGCGTGGCTGCCACCGAGTTCCCACAGGGCGTGATTTCGCCGGGCGGAATCGGCTATGACATCAACTGCGGCGTGCGCCTGCTGGCCTCGTCCATCGAGGCGGAAGCCGCAGCCCCGCATATGAACACCCTCGCAACCCTGCTGAATCAGTATTGTCCGTCCGGCGTCGGCAAGGAAGGCGTGGTTCAGGTCAGCGTGCCGGAACTGGAACGGGTCATGCGCGAAGGGGCACGCTGGGCGCTCAAGAACGGCTACGCCAGTGAAACCGACCTGGCCCATACCGAGGAAGGCGGCTGCATCGAAGGCGCCAACCCGGCCAAGGTCAGCGATCGCGCCAAGCAGCGCGGGCGGGAACAGATCGGCTCGGTCGGCGCCGGCAACCATTTCGTCGAGGTGGACGTGGTCGAGACGGTCTTCGACCCAGAAACAGCCAGCGCCTTCGGCCTGCGTGAAGGCTGTCTGGTGGCGCAGATCCACTGCGGCTCGCGCGGACTCGGTCACCAGATCTGCACCGACTACGTACAGGAGTTCCAGGGTGCGGTGAAACGCTACGGCATCGACCTGCCGGACCGGGAACTGGTCTGCGCCCCGATGGACAGCCCCGAGGGACAGGCCTATCTCGGAGCCATGCGCGCCGCCGCCAACTTCGCCTTCGCCAACCGGCAGATCCTGGCGCACTCGATCCGGCGTGCGTTCGAGGAAACTTTCTCCGGTGTGGTAGGGTCGAAGCATGCTTCGACCTTACACCAGGTGTATGACATCTGCCACAACATGGGAAAACTTGAGACCCACGAAGTGGACGGGGAACGGCTCAAGGTCTGCGTCCACCGCAAGGGAGCGACGCGCGCCTTCGGCCCCCACACCCCCGGCCTGCCGCCCGAATACCAGGAAACCGGTCAGCCGGTGCTCGTGCCCGGTTCGATGGGCACCGCCTCGTGGGTGCTGGCCGGGACGGAAGAATCCATGCTGCGTTCGTTCGGTTCGTCCTGTCACGGCGCCGGGCGGACGATGAGCCGCGCCAAAGCCAAACACGATGTGAGCGGCGAGGATCTGCGGAAAGAGATGGAAAGCCACGGCATTCACGTGCGTGCCGGGAGCATGTCCGGATTTGCAGAGGAAGCGCCGCAGGCCTACAAGGATGTTGACATGGTGGTGGAGACCGTCACCGCGGCGGGGATCGCCCGCAAGGTGGCACGCCTGCGTCCGCTGGCGGTGGTGAAAGGATAGCGATTAGCGATTATCCTTATGAAACGCATTGTTGTTTCTCTATTCCTGGTAATCGCGCTCGTGGCGTGTTCGAAGAAACCTGCAACGATTCCCAACCCTTACGAGCCACAGCCCGGTGACTGGTGGCTTGACCGCAGTGAAGTGTCCATTGAGTGGGATGAACTGACCTTCACACAAGACATCGATCCCCAGCAGGCCAAACTCCACCTGGAGGGCAACCTGTCGGATCCGTGCCATGAGCTGCGCGCTGTCATTTACGAAGCAGATGAAAACAACGTCATCAACGTGGAGTTCTATGCCATAAGCGACCCGTCACAGGGCTGCGTGCAAGTGCTCGAACCTTATGCGGTCGATCTCATGCTGGGAACCTATCCCGGCTGGCAGATCTACACCGTCCATCTCAACGGGGAATATGCGGGAGAATTCGAATTCACCCCACCGTAAACCAGGCACGGAACATTCAGGCCGGGGAAGGCGTCTGAAATGCATACCAGACCGGAGGTCCGAAATGAAACGTTTCTTTGTTGCTTCCCTGCTTATCGTCCTGTTGACCGCCTGCGGCGGACAGTCCCCCAATTCACCCGTCACGAACGAACCCGGAGTCCCGACCACGCCCGTGGAAAATCCGTATGCTCCCCAGCTTGGAGATGATGTTCTCGTACGCGGCAACGTTTATCTCGACGCGGCGGACATCCTCGTGCTCGAAAGTTTCCCGCCCCAGTTCGTCCTGCACGTCACCGGCAACCTGCCCGACCCGTGTCACGAACTACGCTATGTAGTGAGCCAGCCCGACGGACAGAACGACATCGCCATCGAACTGTACTCGCTGGCCGACCCTGATGCCATCTGCGTGCAGGTGCTCGAACCGTTCGATATCAGCATCCCGCTCGGCAGTTTCCCGGCCGGGCACTATACCGTGAGTGTGAACGGGGAACCTGTGGGCGAGTTCGACGCTTAAGAGAAATTTCAAAAAAAGAATCAAAATGAGCCGGAGGTTTTACCTCTGGCTCATTTGATACCTCAGGTACCTCTGAAACCTTTACTTCTCCAGGATCTGCGACAGGAACAACTTCGTTCGGTCGGACTGAGGGTTGGTGAAGATCTCGTTCGGCGTGCCGGTTTCCACGATCTGACCCTGGTCGAAGAAGTACATACGGTGCGCCACCGCCTTGGCAAAGCCCATCTCGTGGGTCACCACCAGCATGGTCATACCGGATTTCGCCAGTTCGGTCATCACATCGAGCACTTCCTTGATCATCTCCGGGTCGAGAGCCGAGGTCGGTTCGTCGAAGAGCATGATCTTGGGTTCCATCGCCAGGGCACGCGCGATCGCCACACGCTGCTGCTGCCCGCCCGAGAGTTGACCGGGGAACTTGTCGGCCTGCTCGGGGATGCCCACTCGCACCAGTAGCTCCTTCGCTTTGGCCTCGGCCTTTTCCTTCGACCACTTGCGCACCTGGATCGGGGCGAGCGTAATGTTCTGCATCACCGTCAGGTGGGGGAACAGGTTGAACGATTGGAACACCATCCCGGTCTCGGTGCGGACCTTCTCGATGTTGCGCATATCGTTGGTCAGTTCCGTCCCATCGACAATGATCTGTCCCTTCTGGTGATCCTCGAGCCGGTTGATACATCGGATGAAGGTGGACTTGCCCGACCCCGACGGGCCGAAGATGACGATCACTTCCCCCTTCTGGACCTCCATATCGATCCCCTGCAGGGCATGGAAGTTGCCGTACCATTTCTCCACACCGCGGGCAATAATAATGGGTTCATTCGCGCTCATCGTTTGCTCCTGGTTGGCGTTTCGAATATTATAGAGCAAAATCCAAAAACTTCAACACCAATCGCGGACGAATTACTCATCCATCACACTGACGAAGGCAAAGCGCGCCCGCGTCAACTCGACCAGCGCCTTGACCGGCAACCGAACGTTCAGCCCGCGCTGCCCACCGCTCACGTGGACCTCGGTCCGGGATTCGGCTTCCGAAGCGATCACCACCTGGAAACCTTTGTTCACCAGCGCCAGCGGCGAAATCCCCCCGGCCTGCAGACCGGTCAGTTGCTCGGCTTCGCGCTCGGTGGGCAGGCTGACCTTCTTCTCGCCCAACGCGGCAGCCAGCAGTTTCAGGTCCACCCGATGCGGGCCGGGGATGACCGCCAGGATGGGCTTTCCTTTCTCGCGCGTCACCACGATCGTCTTATAGACCAGCATCGGGTCCACGCCCAGGCGGTGGGCGGTTTCGTCCGCGCCGAGTTTCTCGGCAGGCAGTTCAAAGGCAGTGTAGGGAATCTTTTTCGAGTCCAGCAGACGGGTAACGTTGTTGACGACCGGCATGACAACCTTCCTATGCTATACTTGATGCAAGCCAAATTCTACCCGAAAACCGGTTCTGTTCTGTGGAAGTACGGTTGCCATCAGAAAAGGAGGAAGTCATGCGTAGATTGAGCGAACTTGCCGGGCTGGAACTGAAATGGGAACAACCCAACGCATTCAAAATGGAATATTGCCTGTTCGCCGGGGACGAACCAGCCGCCACATTGAACTTCCGCAGTTCCTTCGGTTCCTTCGCCACCGCTGAAAGCGCCGACGGGTGCTGGACCTTCAAACGGGTCGGCTTTTTCCAGACAAGTGTCAACATCCGTGCCTGTAACAGCGAAGCCGACATCGCCTCCTTCCGCAACAATACCTGGAAACACGGCGGTACGCTCGAACTCCCGGATGGACGCGAATACCGCGCCAGCACCAATTTCTGGATGACCGAGTTCGAGTTCAGCAACCCGGCAGAAGAGGTGCTCTTTGCCTACCGCAGGATCGGTGGATTCGTCCGTTATTCCGCTTATGTAAACATTTATCCGAATGCGATCATCGTTCCCGAACTGCCCTGGATGGTCATGCTTGGCTGGTATCTGGTCATCATGATGCAGCAGGATGCTGCCGCCGCGGCAGCCGTTTAAACTGATCCCATGAAAACCCCCTCCCCGCTGAGTCTGGAAGAACTCCAGGCACACCTGCCCGATTACTATACCCCCGCCGACCGGGAACTGGTGACGCGCGCCTTCCGCACCGCCAGCGAATGTCACGCCGGGCAAAAGCGGGCCTCGGGTGACCCCTATATCAATCACTGCCTGGCAGTGGCCTCCATCCTGGCGGAATATTCCATGCCTGCCGATGTGATCTCTGCCGGTCTGCTGCATGATACGGTCGAAGATACCAGCCTGACACTGGCCGACGTGAAACGCGACTTCGGCGATGCAGTGGCGAACCTTGTGCAGGGAGTGACCAAACTGACCCAACTGCCGCGCGTCTCACGCGGCGAGCATAAGGAAGAAGCCGAAGCCCGGGAAAAAACGCACCCGCTGCCGGGTCCGGAGCATAGCGCCGAGGAGGAAGAGAACGCCCTGCGCGACCGCAAGCGCGAGCTGTCCATCGAGACATTGCGCAAGACCTTCCTCGCCATGGACAGCGACGTGCGCATCGTGCTCATCAAACTGGCTGACCGGCTTCATAACATGCGCACACTGGGCTTCTTCCCCGAAAACAAACGCCGCCGCATCGCCCAGGAAACATTGGATATTTTTGCCCCGCTCGCCAACCGGTTGGGAATCTGGCAGATCAAGTGGGAACTGGAAGACCTGGGGTTCCGCTACACCAACCCGGAAAAGTACAAAGAGATCGCCGAGCAACTGGCTGTGCGGCGCGAAGCACGCGAGTTCGAGATCGAAGGGATCACCAATGCGATCGCCCACCTGCTCAACCAGGCAGGCGTCAAAGCCGAGATCTCCGGACGCCCGAAGCACATCTATTCGATCTACCGGAAGATGCAGGAAAAGGGCAAGCCGTTCGATCTGGTGCGCGACGTACGCGGAGTGCGGCTCATCGTCCCGGATGTGGCAGCCTGCTACGCCACGATGGGCCTGATCCATACCCACTGGCGTCCCATCCCCGGCGAATTCGATGATTACATTGCCGCCCCCAAGGACAATTTCTATCAGTCGTTGCACACTGCCGTCATTTATGATGACGGCAAGCCGGTGGAAGTGCAGATCCGCACCAAGGAAATG
>CAZRCR010000068.1:0-7789 GCA_964598615.1 uncultured Anaerolinea sp. | reverse complement strand
CAAGAGCCGGGTCGCTACGGTGCTCGCCCCATACTTCACGCATCAGATCCTGTTCAGAAGCCACCTTCCCCTTCCGCCGAACGAGGGCCTCGAGCAGACGGAATTCGGTGGGTGTCAGGTCAAGGGTCCGCGCTCCGACCGACGCCTGGTATTTTTCCAAATCGAGGACAATCTCACCGTGGGCCAGGAATCCAGCATCCTTGTGTTCGCTGCGGATACGTCCCAGCACAGCCTGGACACGAGCCACCAATTCGGCAAACGAGAACGGTTTCGTAACATAATCATCCACGCCAAGCCGGAAGCCGCGTAATTTATCCGCTTCAGTAGCCTTGGCAGTCAGCATAATGATGGGAAGATCACTCAACTCCCGCAATCGAGCACATACTTCCCAACCGTCCATTCCAGGAAGCATGACATCAAGGAGAACGATATCCGGGCGCTCATTGTAAGCTTGGCGTAAACCCGCCTGCCCGCTGGAGGCTTCGAACACCTCAAAGTCGTTTTCCCGCAAATACATACCAAGCAAGTGCAATAGGGTCTGGTCATCATCCACAAGCAGAACTTTTGTTTTCATCGGGCCACCTTCAAATAGAAAGCAAACTGTGCGCCGCCTTGCGGCAAAGCATGATATTCAAGGTCGGAATGCATGGCACGCAACATGCGCTGGGAAAGATATAATCCAAGTCCATAACCATAGACAGACTGCGAATCTTTGACATCAAGTCGCTGGAAACGCCGGAACAGGAGATGGCGTTTTTCCTCCGGGATTCCCGGGCCGGCATCCGTCACGCGGACCTGGACCCGATTGCGTTCCCGAAGAACATCCAGCACAACATAGCCTTCCGGTGCATATTTTAGCGCATTGTCGAGCAAATGGTTGAGAACGCTTTCCAGAATACTTTCATCAGCAACCACCGGGGGCAGATCTTCAGAAAATTTGAAAGAGATACGCCCGCCGGTCTCCGGAAGAGAATCGAACTTCCTGCGAACATTGCTTAATAAGGCAGGTAAAGAAAGAGGGATGGGGTGGAGTTGAAAACGTCCCGCCTCAATAGCAGAAAGATTGAGAATGTTCTCCACAAAACGCGTCAAACGCTTGACTTCATTGAGCATCAAGACAATCGTGGATTTATCCGCTGTCGATCGATCAGGATGACCAAGGAGCAATTCCAAACCGCCAGTCAGGCTGGTAAGAGGGGTGCGGAGTTCGTGCGAGACCATCGAAACAAAATCACTTTTCAATTGGTCTAGTTCCTGGAGTATCTTGTTCTGTTCCTCCAACTGCTGATAGGCGGCGCTCAACGTTTTGGTACGTTCCGCAACCTTTTGCTCCAGTTGCGCGTTCAGTTCCTCCAACCGTCGATGCATTCCCTGCAATTCATCATATGCCTTCTGCACGACTTCTTGTTGGCGTTTTTGATCGCTCAGATTATGAGCTGCACCCGCAATAAGCACTTTCCTGCCTTCGGAAAAAATCGGGGAAAGCGACAGCAGGTACGGGGTCCGGCGCGGACGCAGGAAGACTTCATAGGAACATTCCTTTTGCGTAGCGCGGGTAAACAAATCGAGAGGTAAGGTTTGATCTTCAAAAATAACGGAAAGCGGTCTTCCTACCAATTGGTGCTCTTCTTGCAAGCCGAGAGCTCGTAAAAAAGCAGGATTGCCCAAAAGAATTTTCCCGCGGGCATCGCAGATGAATGTTGGTTCGGCAAGGCTGCTAAAGAGTTGCCAGTATTTCTGTAGCTCCGATTCCCCGGCGCGCACGCCAATGCGGACGATGAGAGCTGCAGCCAACAGGATGCTCATCCATAAGCCAGGCAAGGATACATTGCCCCTCATCTGCCAATCAACAATAACGTACCAAAACAAAACAAGAACAAACGTGACCGGCAAAACATTTTGGATACGAATACCCAAGTCAAAAGTTATACGCGGCGGACGCGTTCGTTCTTGAACCGGGACAGTCTCCACGACTGCACCCAAACCAAAAATCAACCCGCCCATTGTCCATCCGATGCTTTCCATACCGCCTGACTGGTATCCTCCCCACGGAGCCAACGTACTGTAGATATAGTCAGAGATCAGCATAGCAAACAATGCCCCACCCCAAAAAAGCAACGTGCGGCGGGCTTTGCGATTTGCCAGGAGCATGTTGAACAAAATCATCAACAAAATCAAGTCAGCAATCGGATACACCAAAGGAGCCAGAGTAGGAAAATCCAAAGACGGCAATGAACGTGCCAGGATCAACCACCCCAGAGTGGCAACCACCCCTGATAGAATGATGGCATCCATAATAAAGCGGAAGCGCGAAGGAGCATAACGATCTTCGAATGGGTAAAGAATCAGAGCATACAGGATAAGGGGATAAGCAAGAAAATTAAAGATATCAGCCAAAGAGAAAGTAGGAATGGATATTCCTTGAACCAACTCATAAAAAGTACGGGTTGCGTTACCAAGAGACCAAAAAATCAGACCCAGGCCCAAGAAACGCCACGTATTTTGTGAATAGGTGGGAATACGGGGCATCAGCCAGAAAATCAGCACGGCTGCCGTCACAGAAGGGACAAGAATTGCCATGCCGCCTACAAGAGAACGCGAAGAAGAATTGGGGAAAGGAAGAAAAAGCCACGTAGCGTAAAGGAAAAGGAAAAGGGAGGATTCCAACAAAATCCCTTTCCAATTAATCTCGCGGGGCAAAATTTTTTTCAAAAAATGATGCAACACAGCCTCCTGCATTAAAATTATACAATGTTCCGGGCCAATGTTGGAATAACCATGAGAGGCCCGGCCATTCTACTGGCCAGGCCTCTCATGGTTACAATGGCCAATCCTTGGCAGGTTTACCCGTCAAAGATGATCGGAGTAGGAGACACCGTGGGAGTTTTGGTACGTGTGGGTGTAGGTTGACTCTGCGTAGGCGTAGCAGTCGGCGAAGGCGTATTGCTCTTCGTAGGAGTAAACGAAGATGTTGGAGTAAATGTGCGCGTGGGTGTGTATGTAGGCGTACTACTCTTTGTCGGAGTGGAGGACGGCGTCGATGTGTATGTACGCGTAGGAGTATTCGAAGGCGTGTTACTCACCGTCGGAGTATAGGTGCGAGTTGGCGTATTACTAATGGTAGGTGTGAAAGTACGCGTAGGAGTCAGGCTGATGGTAGGTGTATAGGTACGTGTCGGCGAAAGAGTGCGCGTGGGAGACAGTGTAGGAGTATAGGAACGCGTCGGCGTCCGCGTGATAGACGGGGTCCGAGAAATTGTGGGGGTATTGGATGGGCGCCGCGTTGCTGTATTCGACCTGGTCGCAGTAGGTGTGGGAGTATTACTGGGAGTGAACGTATTCGAGGGGGTAAATGTGCTCGATGGAGTAAATGTTCGACTCGGAGTAAAAGATTTCGTCGGGGTAAACGTAATGGTGGGAGTAAAAGTTCTCGTAGGTGTGCTGGTACGTGTACCCGTCTGGGTCACGGTAGATGTTGGAGTAAGCGTCGTGGTCATTGTGCGAGTAGGAGTAGCCTCAGGGTTCATAGAGACCACACAACCATTTCCCAGAACCACATTCAAACCGAACGCATCATGGTATGCGTCACCAGGCCAGGAGGCGTCAGCATACTGATAATCGAAATCAAATTGCTTCGCAACTCCGGCTCCAAGCTCATGGGTTGTGGTTGGAGAACCTACTAGGAACCACGATGTAGGCGAACTCGTGTCATTGGTGGTGGTAATGTTACTGCCGCCAAAACGAATACGATTGATCTCGGCGCTTGCAAAAGCCGCGTCATAAGCATCCCAAGTAAACGTCAAACTGCTAATGTATGTGGACTGTGTACTGGTATTCGAGATGGAAATCGATGCACGTGGCAAACTGCTTGATGTGGTAAGCGAAAACACGCTGGATGTGAAATAGAATTGATCGCAATCAGGTGTTGGCGTCGTTGTGGGAGTGTCAGTAATTGTAGGCGAGGGTGTCAGAGATGCTGTGGTTGAGGGGGTGGATGTCTCCGAAGGTGTAAAAGTATTAGATGGAGTATAAGTGTGGGACGGAGTTGGGGTTGGCAACTCAATACCAGGATTCAAATCCACAAGGCGGGAAACCCTGAATTTCTCCACCACACCCTGATGAGCGGAGAACAGGTGCACCATCGGCCATACATCGTTCAAAAATGGAGTAATGTATGGATGGTTGAAATCCACCATCACAACGACGGTATCGCCCGGTTCGCCAGCGTCTTGATACGGGCGACATTCGCTATACTGATCGGTCCCCATGCTGCCAAAGATGGTTAAGAAATCTACCACATTGTCACCATCTAAGTCACGGCTTGAGCAAACTGTTACCAATAGATAACCAGGATCATTCTGACCAGCTGCGTCATCGACCAACAGTCCGGCCCGGAAACTATCGGCTTCATCGTAGATTGACTGGAGGCGAGCCTGATCTTGGTCGGCTGAGTCCGTACAATCGCCCGTACAGTTCGCGACATTATATTCACCGGTAACAGCATAACGAACTGCCTGACGGGAAACGTTCTGAATGAGCAACCATCCGGAAAAAAGCAGGGAAAAATCAATTACTCCGAACAAGAGCATCAACAGGATAGGCAAAGCAATCGCAAATTCAACTATACCTTGCGAGCGGCTTGCATCCTTCAAGAGTGAAATCTTGTTTCCGCGAGGGAAAAGCTGTTTCAGTTTCATAAAACGCCTTCCTAATGTGCCAACCGGGTAGCAATATTATCAGCAATGGCTTGGAAAATATCGCGCAATTCCGCGCTCGTAGGGGCACGATAATAAAGACCATTGCCTACGCCATCGGATACTGCATATTCCAATAACCCTTCGCCATCCGGAAGCCCATCCACATCTGCACTTTTTACCTCTACCACCTGTGGTCCAAGCCCGATGGCAAACAAAAGAGCGTTTTGACCGCTTTCGCCAACGAAATCTGCCATATCACGCGCATAATCATCGGCATCATACAGCGGGTCACCCATCAGATGACGATCTACTTCAATCGTGTCGCGACACCAAGTCAAGTAATCTTCTTCAGGGCAAGCGCCCTGATTGGCCGCACCATCTGTCAAAAGAACCACAACCCACAACGCCGTTTGGCGAACGGGAGGTTCCGCAAATTCATTGCCCGCCAACAATAATCCACCGCCGATATTTGTCGAACCACACGGACCCATATCGCGGTCAGAACCAGAGGGAGGCCATGACCATGATTCGCAGTTGAAACCCAAATAATTGTTCGAGGTATCATACCAACGACATGGGCTACCGTACGGGCAGATATCCTCCCCCTCATAGACAGTCAGGTTATCGATTGCACTCAAAATCTCGCCCTCATCAGAAGAAAAGTGCAAATTTACGCGCGGGTCCTTATCGAAACTGATGATTGCCACACGATCAAAGGGGAAATATAACTGCTGAACAAAATCATGCGCAGCCAGCTTTACTTCCTCGAATGGATGACATTCACCCGGCATCGTATCGCTGGTATCCACGTACACAGAAGCAGCATCATCGTCATTGCAAATACTGGGATCGCGCATAGGGTTGCCAGAATCATAATCATAAGTCATCGAGTCGGACGTATCGATCACCAGCACCAGATCCACAGACGCGGTCTCGGATACCGCTTCATTACTCATTGGAGCTTCATCAATGCCAATAACCGGTAAGAAGGCAAGAGTAGCAATGGCAGAGGCGCGCACTCTTACCAATTTACGTGGTGGATCAGTGCACAGATCTTCAGCATGATAATCAGGTTGACTTTCATCACAAAGTTGAATGAAGGCTTCCGGGTCATGAATTCCATTTAATTCCAAGAATTCAACAGCTGACTGTTCCAACTCTTCGGGCGTATAACCTTCGCGGTACTGTAAAGCAGCAGCCAGAGCAGCCGCATCCACGGCC
Organism: uncultured Anaerolinea sp.; assembly: GCA_964598615.1. Classification (GTDB taxonomy): domain Bacteria; phylum Chloroflexota; class Anaerolineae; order Anaerolineales; family Villigracilaceae; genus UBA877. Next base: position 1,871 of record CAZRCR010000068.1, on the reverse strand, counting down.
CGACGCAAACGTGCGTTTTCGATAAATATCACACCAACATCCAGGGCCAAACCGACAATAGCAACAATGCCAACAATAGCCATTGTGACAAGCAGAAGAATCTGCCCACGTTCCAGTTTCGAGATTTGTTTTTTAGCTTTGCGCATCAAACGGGGCATATTTATGGCCTTGGGGTGGAAGTAGGTTCAGCCGCAGACAACGGCATGAAAGTATAAACGTAAATCGGAATCGGATTGGGAACGATTTCCGTAAAAACCGGTAGTGCCAATATTTGATAATAGTTGTAAAAAATTTCTACGATCAAGATGCCGGTGGATGGGGCCGCAGGATCAATCTGACTGTGCAAGTCAGCGGTCAATTGGCTGGATTGATGCGGAACACAACTACTCCAGTTTGCAACAAAATCGTTCAACTCTGCCGCATTCATATAACTTCGCAATTCAGAGTCATTATAGTTTGCGCACAGGCTCCAACCATCATCATCGGGAAAACGAGCAATATGGGTTCCAGCAACACTGAGAACCGAAATAACAATATCATCGCCATCATTGCCGTTCAAAAGAATGGGCTGTGCAACACGAATAGCCTGGACAGCCGTCACTGCATAGAATTGCTGGATACTGGTACCATTTTCAGCGAGTGGACGGGAAGTATTGGAATAACGCGCTGCTTCGCGTCCCGCGTCCAGCAGATGCAAGTACTGGTTCATCACAAAACCAAACTCGACCACACCAGCCAACAGCAGGGCTAAAATCAACACAACCAGCATAAGCTCTGCAAAGCTCTGACCGCGTTTACTATTTCGGATGCGCAAGAAAAGTCTCTTCACTGTGATCAATCCAGTTGAGTATGGAGTAACACCACGTTAATAATAGCAGTGGAGGAAATGATAGTCAATCAAACTTATGCAAACTGTAAAGCATCCCGGACGCTTGTTTCACACAATCGGGACAAATCGAACGAAAAAAAGTGGGTTATAATCCCGCTCACTCAACAGAAAGGAGGTTTCACTGTTATTTTCACGGGAAAGAATAGCGCATGGACTGGCAAGCGAAACAAGCACAGAAACTTGTAGAACTTCCAGTTGACGAGGATGAGGGTTCTCCGCCGCAAGGCGGAGCCAATCGGACCCGTTTCCGGGTTCGAAAAAATCGACAGATCAGCGGAAGCCCTCCGGGGAGACCACATCCCCGCCCCTTTCCCTCCAGAAACGAAATCCCGCTTACAACGCTCTCGGGTAACCGACGAGACAAACGCGCGGGAAGTGGAAAAACCAAGGGAACAGAAAAAAAAGTGTGTGGATAACAGTGATTGTTCTCCAACAACTACTCTCTGATCTTCGTTCTCTACTCTCTAAATCTGGAGGATTTCCATGTGTGGAATCGTTGGCTACATCGGCCCGCGTGACGCGACGCCGATCATCCTCTCTGGCCTCAAGCGGCTGGAGTATCGCGGTTACGACTCTGCTGGTCTGGCCGTACTGCAAAATGGCAAGATCGAAGTCCGGCGGGAAGCGGGGAAGTTATCCCAGCTTAACGGTCTGGTGAACGAATCGCCCATCAGCGGCGCGCCCGGCATCGGTCATACCCGTTGGGCAACTCACGGCGCGCCGTCGGCGCGGAACGCCCACCCGCATCTCGGCGCGACCGGGCGCGTGGTCGTCGTCCATAACGGCATCGTCGAAAACTTCCTCGAACTGCGCGACGAACTGACCTCCGAGGGAGTGGAGTTCCACTCCGACACCGACACCGAAGTCATCGTCCACCTTGTGGAACACCACCTCGCCACCGGCCTGACCCTCACCGAAGCCGCCCGGCGCACCTTCAAGCAAATCCAGGGCGCGCACGGCATCGTGCTGATGTCTGCCGACG
>CAZRCR010000067.1:5160-7789 GCA_964598615.1 uncultured Anaerolinea sp. | reverse complement strand
CAGTGGGCGTGATTATCGGTGGAGCATTTGGGAAGATCGTTTCTTCCCTGGTAAACGATATCATCATGCCTCCCATCGGCCTGCTCCTGAAAGGCGTCAATTTCTCGGACTTGTTCGTTGCCCTGAATGGACAGACTTACGCCACCCTGGCCGACGCCCAGGCCGCAGCCGCCCCGGTGCTGACCTATGGCAACTTCATCAAGAATGTGGTGGATTTCCTGATCATTGCGATCGTGATCTTCCTGATGATCAAGGGCATCAACAACATGAAGAAACCAGCCCCGGCTCCTGCCCCCGCCGAACCGACCACCAAGGAATGCCCGCACTGCTTCTCCACCATTTCCATCAAGGCCACACGCTGCCCGAACTGCACGTCTGAATTGAAATAACGAAACCCGGTATTCGTTAATCGTGATTCGTGCCGGTTCTTTGCAACACGGATCACGATTAACGGGTATCGAATTACATCCCCATGGATTTCCTCGACAAACTCAACCCCCAACAGCGCCAGGCTGTCACGGCTGGCGCTGGTCCTGTCCTCGTTCTAGCCGGACCCGGTTCCGGCAAGACACGCGTCCTGACCCAACGCGTCGCTTATTTGATCGCCAGCGAGGGCGTCCGCCCCTGGCAGATGTTGGCCGTGACGTTCACCAACAAAGCCGCCAAAGAAATGGACAACCGCGTGCGCGCCATGCTGGGCGAACTCGCCACCGATGGTCTCTGGCTGGGCACCTTCCACGCCACCTGCGCCAAACTACTGCGCCGCGAGGCCGACAATCTTCCCTTTGAATCCAACTTCGTCATTTTCGACGCCGATGATCAGTTACACCTGGTCAAGAATGCCGTGCGCGACCTGAACCTGGACGAGAAAACCTACCGCCCACAAGCCGTCCATGCTTCGATCTCGCGCGCCAAGAACGAACTAATCTTTCCTGAGGATTATCCTGTTTCGACCTACCGCGACGAGGTGGTCAAACGCGTTTACAAGCGTTATCAGGAATTATTGAAAGCCTCCAATGCCGTAGATTTCGACGATCTGCTGCTGTGGACGGCGCATCTTCTTTCCGAATTCCCCGCTGTGCGCGAGAAATACGCCCAGCGTTTCACCCACGTGCTCGTGGACGAGTTCCAGGATACCAACTTCGCCCAGTACACTTTGCTGAAACATCTCGCCTCGGCGCACGGTAACATCTTCGTGGTCGGCGACCCGGACCAGTCGGTTTACCGCTGGCGCGGCGCGGACTACCGCAACGTGCAACGCTTCGAGCAAGATTTCCCCGATGCCCAGGTTATCCTGCTCGAGCAGAACTACCGCTCACGCCAGAACATTCTGGACGCGGCCATGTCGGTCATCGACCGCGCACCGCATCGCCGAAAGAAGCAGCTTTTCAGCGACCGCGGCGCGGGCGATAAAATTTTCTTTTACGAAGCCCTCGACGACTACGCCGAAGCATCCTTCGTAGTGGATACCATCGCCGGGCTGGTAGCTTCCAAGACCAGCGAACCCGGCGACTGCGCCGTGATGTACCGCACCAACGCCCAGTCCCGCCTGCTCGAAGAAGCCTTCCTGCAAGCCCGCCTTCCCTATCGGCTGGTGGGAGCGCAAAAATTTTATGGCCGCCGCGAGGTCAAAGACATCATCGCCTACCTGCGGCTGGTGCATAATCCTTCGGACGAAGTCTCGCTCGACCGGGTCATCAACCTCCCACCGCGTGGCATTGGGGACAAGACCATCCTCGCCCTGCACAACGCCGCCCGCGGCGCGGACCTGACACCGGGCGCGGCGCTGATGGACCTGTCCCGTGGTGACGCTTCCCCTTTGTGGGAACAGTTCACCGGTCGGGCCGCCCTGCCGCTGGCCGACTTCGGCGGTCTGCTCGTCAACTGGAAAATAGAGTCCACACGTCTGACCGTCGTTGAATTGTTCGACCGTATTGTCAACGATATCAACTACCATGAGTATCTCGATGATGGTACCGAGGAAGGCGACGAACGCTGGGAGAACGTACAGGAGTTGCGCCGCCTGGCAATGGAATATTCCACCCGGACGATGGACGAGTTCCTGCAAGACGTGGCACTCATCTCCGACCAGGACACGCTCACCGAGGGAAAGAACGCCCCCACCCTGCTGACCCTGCACGCTGCCAAAGGCCTCGAGTTCGGCACCGTCTTTATCGTCGGCCTGGATGATGGCATCGTGCCCCACAGCCGTTCCTTCGATGAACCCGAAGCGATGGAGGAGGAGCGGCGTCTTTTCTATGTAGGTCTCACACGCGCCAAGGACCGGCTCTATCTATTGCGCGCCCTGCGCCGCGGCGGACGCGGGTACGCCGAAGATACACTCCCTTCGCGTTACCTGGACGACATCCCCGCCGACCTGCTCTCCGGCAAGACCCGCACCGGGCGCTCGTTCCGCGACGCGCAGTGCGCTCCCGGTCCCGCCTGGCTGCGTTCGGACCCGCAACCTGCCGCGCCCAAAGAGACCCAGTACCGGGCCGGGATGCGCATCAAGCACCCCATCTGGGGCGAAGGCATCGTCCTCGACGCCCGCTTGCAGAACGGCGATGAGACCGTGGACGCGGTCTTCGAGTCCGTGGGAATCAAGCGCATGGTGGCATCCCTGGCAAAT
>CAZRCR010000067.1:0-5060 GCA_964598615.1 uncultured Anaerolinea sp. | reverse complement strand
GGACGCGGTCTTCGAGTCCGTGGGAATCAAGCGCATGGTGGCATCCCTGGCAAATTTGACAGTCATCAAAAAATAGGTCACACTTGAAGTGTGACCACCCACCCAAGAAAGGACTCTCATGCTCAAAAACCTTCCATCCACCCCCGAAACCCTGATCGCCTGGACCTGGCCCGAGGTCGAACCGTACTACAAGGACCTCGAATCCCGCCCGCTGACCGCTGACAGCGTAAACGAATGGCTGACCGACTGGACGCGCGTTGGCGAGAAACTGGACGAGATGTACGCCCGCCTGGCCGTCGCCACATCCATCAACACCGCCGACAAAGAAGCCGACGCACGGATGAATGCATTTCTCGACGGCATCTTCCCCAACGCCATGGCCGCCGAGCAGAAATTGAAAGAGAAGCTGCTCGCCAGCAAACTGGAACCCAAAGGCTTCGAGATCCCCCTGCGCAACATGCGCGCCGAAGCGGACCTGTTCCGCGAGTCCAACCTGCCGCTTCTGGCCGAACAACAAAAATTCGCCATCGAATACGACAAAATTTACGGCGCCCAGACCGTCAAATGGGAAGGCGAGGAGATCACCCTCACCCGTCTTGCCATGAACTTCCAGCAGCCAGAACGCGCGGTGCGCGAAAAAGCCTGGAACGTGAAAGCCAAACGCCAACTGGATGACGTGGAATCCATCAACGATCTGTGGGTCAAGTTCATGGACGTGCGCGCCCGCATCGCCAAGAATGCCGGAAAACCGTCGTACCGGGAATACACCTGGGCACAGCGTTTGCGTTTCGACTATACCCCGGAAGATTGCAAATCCTTCGCCGACGCCATCGAGAAGGTTGTCGTTCCGGCAGCAACGCGCATCTACAAGAAACGCCAGCAGGCTCTCGGTCTGGACACGCTCCGCCCGTGGGACCTGGTGGACGGCTGGTACTCGCGTCCCGCCCCCAGCGCCGATGACCCGACCCTGCGCCCGTTCCAGTCCATTGATGAACTCAAGACCAAGGTCCAATCCATCTTCCATAAGGTGGACCCGTCCCTGGGTGCTCGCTTCGACACCATCCTGGCCGAAGGTTTGAACGACCTCGATAACCGCAAGAACAAGGCCCCCGGCGCGTATTGCACTTCCTATACGTCCATCCGCAAGCCGTTCATTTTCGTCAACGCCGTGGGCGTCCATGACGATGTGATGACCACCCTGCACGAGTCCGGTCACGCCTTCCATGTTTTCGAGACCGCCAAAATCCCCTATATCCAGCAACTGGCCGTGCCAATGGAATTCGCCGAAGTGGCCTCGATGGGCATGGAACTGCTGGCCTCGCCCTATCTGGGCGAGTTCTATACCGAATCCGAGATGGCCCGCGCCCGCATCGAGCATCTGGAACGCAACGTGCTCTTCTGGCCATTCATGGCCGTGGTGGACTCGTTCCAGCAGTGGGTGTACGAGAATCCGAAGGCGGGCGCGGACCCGCGTGCCTGTGACGTCAAATGGGGCGAACTGTGGGACCGCTTCATCCCCGGCGTGGACTACTCCGGGATGGAAACCGTCAAGAACACCGGCTGGCACCGTAAACTGCACATTCACCAGATCCCGTTCTATTACGTGGAATACGGACTGGCGCAACTGGGTGCGGTGCAGATCTTCGGCAACGCCCGCAAGGATCAAAAGAAGGCCGTGGCCGATTACCGCAAAGCGCTCTCCCTGGGCGGCATGGTCACTCTGCCCGAACTGTTCAAAACCGCCGGGGCCAAATTCGCCTTTGATGCACCAACCCTGAAAGTCGCTGTGGATTTGATCGAAGAAGTCATCGATGAGTTGGAAAAGAAAATCTAACGGATAGTGGATCATGGGCCGCGGACCGCAAAACGCGGTCCGCGGTCCGGTCTGGAGACTCCCATGAACTGGAAATTGCTCTGGCAGATCTTTTGGCTCTTTACCAAGGTGGCCATGATCTCCTGGGGAGGCGGGCCGGGTTCGATCGGTGTCATGCAACGGGAAGTGGTTGCCGCCGGTTGGCTCACCGCCGACGAGTTCGCCGACGGAGTGGCACTCAGCAACGCCATGCCAGGCCCTACCGCCCCGCAAGCTTCGGCTTATGTGGGATATCAACTGGCAGGCTGGCCCGGTGCACTGATGGCTGTCTTTGGGACCGTCGTTCCGGCCACCCTGTTGATGCTGCTCCTGCTGACGGTGTTTTTCACCTTCAAAGAGAACCGTTACGTGAAAGCCGCCATCAGCGGCATCCGCCCCTTCGTGGTCGGGTTGCTTGCCTGGACCGCCTGGCAGATGGCCGTCACCATTTTCGATATCGACAAACTCGGTCTGGGCAAAGCCATCGTACAGGGCTGGGACAAGTGGCTGATCGCCATCGGCACCTTTGCCGTGCTCACCTTCACCGCCGTCAGCCCGATCTGGCTGGTGCTGGCAGCAGCGATCATCGGTCTCATCTTCTACAGATAGGGAGGCTGCATGAACGATAAAATCAAGATCATCATTCTCACGGCCGGATGGGCCACACGCCTGCGTCCGCAAACGTGGTCGAAACCCAAACCGCTGATCGGCGTGGCCGGAAAGGCAGCCATCGACCACCTGCTGGACGGTTTCCGCACCTTGCCAGACACATCTGCTTTGGAATATGTGATCGTTTACAGTTCCGGCCTCGGCGAAACACAAATCCCGCCTTTCATGAAGGAGCACTATCCCAACATGAAGGTCAGTTATGTGCTCCAGGCTGTGATGAAGGGGCAATCCGATGCCATCGGTTTGGCGCGCGAATATCTGGAAGGTCCGGTCATCGTCTGCTTCTCCGATACGCTCATCGAGACCGACTTCTCCTTCCTGGCGAAAGAGAACCCCGAAGGGGTGGCCTGGGTCAAACCCGTGCCGGACCCGCGTCGCTTTGGCGTGGCCGAACTTGGACCGGATAACTGCGTCACGCGGCTGGTCGAGAAGCCAACCGAAATGGACAATAACCGCGCCGTAGTGGGCTGCTACTATTTCCGCGAAGGGCGCGACCTGCGCTCGGCCATCGAGAAACACTTCAAGGATGGCCCGGATCGCAACGGCGAATACTTTCTCACCGACACTCTCAACATCATGATCGAACGCGGTCTAAAAATGCGCGCCGAGACCGTGGACGTGTGGCTGGATACCGGTACCATCGAGGCCACCCTGGAAACCAACCACTACCTGCTAGCGCATGGACGCGATAACTCGCAGTACGCCATCCGCAGCAGCGTGCGCATCGTCCCGCCGGTTTACATTCACGAGAGCGCGAAGATCGAGAATGCGGTCATTGGACCGTACGCGTCCATCGGCGCAGGCTGCACGATCACCAACGCCCGGGTCGAGGAATCCATCATCGAGAGCGGAGTGACGGTGGACTCGGCAGCCTTGACCGGCTCCTTCATCGGCCGCCAGGCCCGGATCCAAGGCCGCTCGCCCGATGACCCTCCCATGCGCCTGAACGTGGGCGATAACAGTTCCGTACTACTCAAGTAGTGCCTTTTTATGTAGGACAAGATGACATCTTGTCCTACTTTTTTTCACAGGAATGCCCTAAAATGGAAACCGTCGAATGCCACTCCGGTTTTACGTATGCCGAAAAGCCGGTCGCGTTGACCTAGAACGGCCAGCGGCTGGAGATCGAGGCGATCCTGGCAGCCTGGCGAAATCCCGGCGAACGCCATTTCCGGGTTCGGACCCGGGACTTGTTTCTCTTTGAACTGATCTACCGCGAGGCCGAGGATGAGTGGCAAATTCACCCCATGTAGGAGGATGGATGCAGGAAATTTCTGACGTGCGCTACCTTTCCCAGCGCGTTGCGGGACTCAAGCCTTCGGGCATCCGCAAGTTCTTCGATATCGCCGCTACGATGAAGGACGTGATCTCGCTCGGTATCGGCGAGCCGGACTTCACCACCCCACAGCCGATCCTGGAAGCGGGCGTCCGTTCGCTGCGCGCCGGGGAGACACATTACACATCGAACTCGGGCAAGATCGAGTTGCGCCAGGCCATTGCCGCCAACCTGAAACGTCTCTACGGCCTGACCTATGACCCGATCGGCGAGATCATCGCCACGGTGGGCGTCTCGGAGGCACTCTATCTGGTCATGACCGCCCTGCTCAACCCGGGCGATGAGGTCATCATCCCAACGCCATGCTTCGTTTCGTACCAGGCCGAAGTTTTACTGGCAGGCGGCGTGCCGGTGGAGATCCCCAGCCGGATGGAAGACAACTTCCAACTTGACCCCGACCGGGTGCGGGCCGCCATCACCCCGCGCACGAAGATCATTTTCGTGGGATATCCAAGCAACCCCACCGGCGCGGTTGCCGAACGCGAGACCCTGCTCGAAGTGGCAAAGATCGCCGAAGAACATGACCTGGTCATCATCTCGGACGAGATCTACGACCGGCTGGTCTACAACTTCACGCACGTCTGCGTCCCGACGCTGGGCGAAAGCATCAAGCGCCGCACCGTCCTGCTGGGCGGACTTTCCAAGAGTCACGCCATGACCGGCTGGCGCGTGGGCTATGCCGCCGGGCCGGAACACATCATCAAGGGCATGGTGCGCATCCACCAGTACACCATCATGTCCGCGCCCACCACTGCCCAGGATGCCGCCGTGGAAGCCCTGAACAACGGCGAACCCTATGTGCAGGAAATGGTGGCCGAATATGACCGCCGTCGGAAGCTGATCGTGGGTGGATTGAACAAGCTCGGTCTCACCACCTTCGAACCACGCGGCGCGTTCTATGCTTTCCCCAAGATCGCCGCCTCCGGCATGGACGATGAGACCTTTGCCGAAAAACTGCTCACGGAACAGCATGTGGCCGTGGTGCCAGGCAACGCCTTCGGCGCGGGCGGCGAAGGGTTTGTCCGCTGTTCGTACGCCACCGCCTACGAGAAGATCGAGGAAGCCCTGCGGCGCATGGAAAAGTTCATGAGCCAGCACGGATAGTTCTTGTAAAGAATACGTGAGCCGGACTCCAAAGCCCCAAGACTTTGGAGTCCGTTTTTGTCCGGTGGGGTTTGGAGTACAATAGCCGCAGACAGAGGT
>CAZRCR010000066.1:0-7825 GCA_964598615.1 uncultured Anaerolinea sp. | reverse complement strand
GCGAGACCCTGTCGCTGACGATGACCGTCCAGTGCCAGGCGCGTTATGCCTCCGCTGCGGATGTCCGTACCCTGGCGGCGTTGGCGCTGGATGCCAACCTGCCTGCCGGGTTCACACCTGTTTCGGAGGGACTGGCCGTGCTGGATGCCAGTGAACCGGTCACGGATGTCGAGGGTGTGACCCGTTGGGAGGTCCAGACCCAGCGCCAGCTCCTGGCGCAGATCGACCCGGCGCAGGCGGCGGCCCTGTCCATCAGCCGCAAGCCCGAAGATGCTAAGCGCCTGCTGGAAGCGAACCTGCCCCTGGACGGGGAACCCGTCCTGACCGTCACCCCCGATTGGTGGCCGTGGATGCCTGCCATCCCGTTCCGCATTACCATCACGACTGACAACTAACGATTGACATGAAGATTTTAGCTGTCGACCCTGGCTCCAAGCATATCGGCCTCGCCATCAGCGACCCGACCGGCACCATCGCCAACCCGTTGACGGTGCTCAACCACGTTTCCCGTCTGGTGGACGCCGCCGCGGTGGCCGAACTGGCGCGTGCCAACGGTGTCGAACAGATCGTGGTGGGGCAGTCGCTCGACGAGGACGGTAAACCTACCTTCGCAGGCCGCCAGTCCCTGCGCTTTGTGACAGCCCTGAAAACCCAGACCGACCTGCCCATTGTGCTGTGGGACGAATCCTTCACCACGCAGGATGCCCGTTCGGCCCGTATCCAGATGAACGTTTCGCGCCGCGCCCGCGCCGGTCACCTCGACGAGCTGGCCGCCACCGTCCTGCTCCAGGACTACCTCAACGCCCGATCCTCCTGAATTACAACCTATGAAAAAACGCTCCTGTCTTCCCATCCTCCTGATCGGTGTGGCTTTCCTTGCCCTCATCGCACTCGTGCTGGCCATTTACGTGCCGGTGGCCGCCGAAGCCTCCTTTGGGCCACCCGGCCCGTCCCTGAACGCCTGGCAGCGTTTCAGCTTTGGCCTGCAACTGGCCTGGCATGCCGGTGACCTGACCGTGCCGGTGGATGTGTTCGGCGAGGAGCAGTTGTTCGTCATCGAACCCGGCGAGAGTGTGCTGTCCATCTCGGAACGCCTCCAGTCCGCTGGTCTCATTCGCAGCGCCTCCACGTTCCGCATTTACCTCGCCTGGACCGGCATGGACACCTACATTCAGACCGGCATGTACCGTCTCAGCCCGTCGCTGACGGCGCAGTCCATTGCCGGGATGCTCCAGACTACCACCATGACCGAGGTGACCTTCACCGTCCTGCCCGGCTGGCGGATGGAAGAGATCGCCGCTGCCCTGCCGACCTCGGGCCTGAACATCACGCCCGAAGCGTTCCTGGCTGCTGCGTCCGCTCCTGCGCTCATGACCGACATTTTGCCTGCTGGCGCGTCCGCTGAGGGATTCCTCTACCCGGATACCTACATCCTGCCCCGTGATACCACAGCCGACCAACTGGTCTCTGTGCTGCTCCAGCAGTTTTCCGCCAGCCTGACCCCCGCACTGCGCGACGGGTTCGCCGCCAACGGGTTGACCGTTTACCAGGCGGTCACGCTGGCGTCCATCCTCGAGCGGGAAGCCATGGTGGATGATGAAATGCCGACCATCGCCTCGGTCTTCTACAACCGGCTGGCGATTGGCATGTTGCTGCAGACCGACCCAACCATCCAGTACGCGATTGGCTACAATACCGCCCAGGGTACCTGGTGGACGAATCCGCTTTCTGCCGAGGATTTGCAATTCGATTCGCCCTATAACACCTACCTGTATCCCGGCCTGCCGCCCGGACCGATCGCCAACCCCGGCCTGGCGGCGCTGACCGCGGTCGCGTTCCCGGCCCAGACACCGTATTATTACTTCCAGGCCCAATGCGACGGCTCCGGCCTGCACAATTTTGCCGAGACCTTTGAAGAGCACGAGCAGAATTATTGCCCGTAGAATTCACAAATATTTATTAAACCAGTGTAGTACAATTGCAGTAATAAGAAAATATACGATTTGTGGGAATATACTTACAGGTAAGTTTGGGGTAAGAAAAAATGTAAATATTTCAGCGCATTATTATAAGAAAACAAGGAGAGCATTTATGAAAACTTTACCTCCTCAAATAGTTTCTTTGATTCATTATGTAGAGCTTACTAACGATGGTTGGTGGCTTACTACAATAGACCGCTGTATACTGGCAGTTATGCTTCTCGTGAATTTACCAATAACGGAACAAGGCCTTAGAAAAAAAATATCAGAATACCTATTTATTGATATTAAAAAAAGTGAATTAAGAATAGCATTGGAACGCTTGCACAATCATGGGGATATTGTTTTACATCCTAATGCTAGCTATAGTTTATCTGTTGTGATAAAAAATCAACTATTAACTCAAATTGCCGAGAATGAAACCTTTGAAAAGGATGTTCAAAATAGATTTTTTGAATACATTACTCCCCTTGATTTAAAATTAGACAAATCGTATCTTTGGATAGCGTTCATAGAAAAATTCTTGATACCCACAGTAACACAAACTGGTGTAAAAGTATATGAAATGATTATTAGCAACCCTAGTTTTACGTCCTGGGATGCTCCGTTGGAAGAATTTCTTAATGTGGTCTCGGAAGAATCTAGACCGGCATTACGGGAAGCAGTTTTTAAATTTTTAGATCCACGTGATACCAAGGTTTCTAAATTTATACTTTCTTACCTTGATGCGTATTTTGTGGTTACTGCCTCAGGGTTGCCACATTCAGTTATATCTCAGTTGAGTCAAATAAAAACACAAAAAGTGGAATTTGTGATTTTTGTTGACACAAATTTTGCTTTTTCTATTCTTGGTTTGCATAGTAATCCGCTAAACGAAACCGCAAAGGATTTAATGGAGCTTGTAGAATCAGTTTCGCCTAATGTGAAAGTAAATTTTGTTATTAGTCCAATAACTATAGAAGAAGCTAAATCGCGTTTACAGAAATCTCGGAGAGAGTTGGGTGAAAATCGAATATATTATCCTAATATTGCTCAAGCTGGAATAACCGCTGGACTTATGGGTGTTGAAAGAAGATTCGTTGAACAAATAGTTCAATCGGGTACTCCAATGACACCCACGGATTATTTTCTCCCTTATGAGAACAATCTCATTTCAATTCTTGAGGAGAAAAGGGTTAATTTATACAAGCAAGCGAAAATTGAAAAATATAAAGAATACCCAGATGTAATAAACGATATAGAAGATCAGGAACAATTTCAAAAAACAAAATATAATAGACCAAAAAGCCGATCCCAGATAGAAAAAGATGTTATTCTATGGCATTTTGTTCGAGATCAGAGGGAAAGCGAGTTTGTGTTACCACTTCAAGCTAAATATTGGATAGTTACAGTAGACCATCGATATGTAGAGTTTGACAGGCATAAGACATTACCGAAGTCGGAAACGCCAATTTGTATGTTACCGGCACATTTCTTGCAAATTCTTAGATTTTTTGCGCCAAGATCAATTACTTTTGAGAGAATGATGCTCAGTATGATGCGTTTGCCGCTGATGACTTGGAATTTTAATGCTCAGTCTGAACAAGTCACCCTCCGTATCATTACAAAATTGTCGCGATTTGAGAATGTTGAAGATTTATCCGTGGACTCTGTGCATCGAATACTGGCTGATGATGCGCTACGGTCTGCTTTATCAACCAATGCATCACGTGTCGATGAAGTAAAAGAAATAGAAAATGCTGTCTTTAGAGAACTTGGAGAATCCAACAAACTTATTTATGTTAAAGACGAAGAAAATATCGTATTGAAACAAAATGTTGAGGATTTAAAAAAAATAAGTGATCAGATCTTAACAGAAAATCAAAAACTAAAAGTCGAACTGGAAGAAAATAATAAAAAATTAAAGGATGTAACCGGTCGGTTAGCATCTGTTTTGAATGATATTGATAAAGAAAAAGAAGATAAAGCAATAAGAAAATCGGTAAAAAGTTTTGCGTTTCTTTGTGTTCTAATTTTTCTACCGTCACTTATTGCAGTAATGTTAACAATAATTCTATTTAGTATATTGCAACTTAAGTTTTGGGTATACCTTTTTCTAATACCTTTGATTTTAATATTCGCGTTTTTTTCAGTTAGGTTAATTATCGGCCAAGGCAGAAAAGACGATCGAATAAAAAACTTGAAATGGTTTATCACCTTAGGAGAAAAAACTAGTTGGAGGGCAACTCTTTTGTTAACTTATTCCATTTTTCTTTGGCTGGCTAGTACAGCACTCGGAAAAATTATAGAGATCATTATTGAAAGTAGCTTAGGCAAATAGTTTTTCTGTAATAAAAAAATACATTATTATGCCATCAAGACATATTTCAAAAAAATGGCGTTAGGGTTTTTCTTTGCAACATACGTGAACTTTTGAGAACAGATGATGTAATTGCAATCCACGTATGTTGAGAAGTGTATGCAAATAACCCGGTTGAAAGTGCGACTTGTGAAAGGACTATAACAAAGTCCCGCTCATGGCGGGACTTTGTTTTCTGAAAAAGAGTGCCTATTCAGCCGGTGTCGGTTTCTTTTCCCGGTCCAGCCAGAGTTCGCGGTACTTGCGGTTCCAGTCGATCAGGAAGCGGTAGGCCACAACGAGGCCGACCGCGACTGCGATCCAAATGACAGGTCCGCGCAGGCCGATCAGCCATAAAACCGGGGCAAAGAGGATCCCGGCGATGACACTGGCTCGTGCGCTGTGACGCAGGATCAGGGTCAGGACCAGGATGATCCCGTAGCCGATCAGGATGGCAAGCGGGGCGGCGGCCATCATCCCGCCGTTGGCGGTCGCCAGCCCCATCCCGCCGCGGAATCGGGCGAAGACCGGCCAGCAGTGACCGATCACCGCCAGTGCGGCGGTCAGCGGGGCGATCCAGGCGGCGGGGGCGTAGTGCAGGGCCAGCCAGGTGGGCAAAAAGCCTTTGGCAACATCCAGCATAAAGACCAGTGCACCGGGTACGAAGCCCGCTTGGCGGATGGTGTTGGTGGTCGTGGCGTGACCGGAACCGGCGTCGCGCACGTCCACGCCTTTGACGAGACGCGTGATCCAGATGGCGAAGGGCAGTGACCCGCACAGGTAACCCAGCAGGCCGAAGCCCAGAGCATAGAGGAGGATGGTCAGAATGGGCATGGGATTATTTCAGGAAGCGGAGAGCGTTGGGCAGGAGATGCATCTCCAGTTTGCGGATGTCCATCTCGAAGCCGGAGTAGATCTCCCCGTCGCAGTGGATGTAGAGCGGCTGTCCGCTGGTCACGCTCATCCGGCGGCATTTGCCCATGCGGATCGGCTTGAAGTGGGTGTGCGTGCCTTTCATGAACTCCGGCACAAGGCGCAGCATGGTCAGGCGGGGGATCCTGCGGACGGCTACGAAGTCCAGCATGCCGTCATCCAGTTTGGCGTCGGGTGTGACCATGAATCCGCCGCCCTCGCGCGGACCGTTGCCGAGCGTCAGCATGATCGTGGACTGGTCCCAGCTTTCGCTGTCGGTCTCGATGTGCAGGTCCATTGGCTTGAAGTTGAGCAGGATGGTTCCCAGGGTGGCGACCAGATACATCATGAAGCCGTGGATGTTGGTCAATTTGCGGGAGCGGATGGTGACCACGCCGTCGAAGCCGATGCCGATGGTATTATTGAAATATTCCAGACGCCCGTTCTCGTCTTGCACGGAGCCGATGTCGATGGTGCGCGGCTTCCCGCTGAGACAGCCTTCCAGCGCCTGGAATGGGTCGTCGGGAATGCCAAGGATGTGGGCGAAGTCGTTGCCCGAACCGAGCGGGATGATGCCCAGGGCGGGGCGTTTCTCTGCCGGGACCTGCATGAGGCCGTTGATGACCTCGTGGACGGTCCCGTCGCCGCCGACGGCCACCACCACATCAAATCCTTCCTCCCCGGCTGCGCGGGCCAGTTCGGTGATGTGTTTGGGGTATTCCGATTGTTCCCAGACGCCGCCTGTTTCTGCGGCGTGGGTTTTCAACTGGCTGGCGATATGCAGGGAACGTCCGTGGTTGGATGTGGGGTTCTGGATGAATTTGATTTTGCTCATCATAATTCTAGGTCTCCAGAAGATTAAACCGCGCCGGGCCGGAAAAGATACGTCTCATTAAAAAGACCGGCTGCCTAAAATGGGCAGCCGGTGTGAGCAGGGGGGCGGGTTATTTCTGCGGTTCTTCGACCGGGGCTTTGGGCTTCTTCTGGATCAGGGTCTGCACCGACGCCCCCAGCGAGACACAGAGAACGAAGGGTGTGAAGACGAACCAGCCAACGTAGGGAGTGAGACAGGCGAGAGTGACCAGCAGGCTGCCGCGCACGTCACTCCAGAAGGGGGACCTGGCCGCGCCGATGCGTCCACCCACCAGGCTCGTGAAAGCAGAGAGACCGCGCACGATGAACAGGAAAGCGGTCAGGGCCAACAGTACCCCGAGTACCACGAAGATGCCGGGACCGAGGATCTGCCCCAGGTTGATCATGGTGCCGTTGCCGTCCGACTGTTTGAAGAGGGTGATGATGAAGACGAGCAGTGCCAGCAGGGCGAGGGTGAAGATCAGGTTCACCAGACCGATGAGGAAGGAACGCAGCAGGCTGGCTTCGATCTTCTTGCGCGCCGCTTCCACGCCGACCGGCACCAGCAGGTTGACGGTGACCAGCATGGCGGTGAGGGTGATCCCGCTGAACAGGATGAGCAATACCAAACCGAGCATTTCCATAAGGTTTTCTCCTTTTTTATCCTCCTGCAGGTTCCAATCCTTCGCTACGTTCGGGACAAGCCCTGCGGGAGGTTTACGTTGATCGAGTGGCCACTCGGATTACATGATGGATTTGTCACGCAAAATGCGCCTGCACTTTAGTGTGACCTGCTATCTTCGGAACGAATCCCAGACCTCCAGGGCGGGCTTGGGGGTGCGGTCGGATTCGGTCAGGCCGACGGATGCGAACATACCCAGGGTGCTGACATCGTCGCCCTGTCCGTTCTGGTTCATGAGACGGGCATACGAATCGAGGTTGAAATCGTTGATGAGCAGGTAGATCCAGAAGGCCAGCCGGTCACCGCCGATCTGGGAGTGGATGGCGTTCAGGTAATCCACCTGCGACTGCGGATCGCCGGGGGCGGCGCCGACCGGCTCGGAGGTGTATCCGCCCTCGGCCACGGCCACCGGTTTCGAGGTCCGCGCCAGGAGCGGGGCGTAGTAGTCCGCCGGGATTTCCGCGCCGGATTGGTAGACGACGAACGGGTACGAGGAGATGACCCACAGATCGAGGTTCGGCTCGAACTGTTCCACCTGGTCCCAGTTGGGCGAGTAGGGATCGCCGTGGGCGATGCTTGGCATGAGGTTGTTGAGTTCTTCCCACTGGAAGGTGACGAAGACCTGTGTCGCGGGCGCTTCGGCTTTAACCAGGGCATAGACTTCGTTATAGAGGCTCAAGAAGTTCTGGAAATCCTCGGGATTGAAATCCTGGTAGGTGTTGATCTCGGATGCCAGGCCGAGGTATTTCGGCTGGAACTCGCGCACGATGTGCAGGGTGTAGTTGGTGAAGGCGGCGCGCACGTCCGGGTTGGCGAAACTGGCTTCCCATCCGTCCGGCAGGCCCTGGAACTCTCGCCGGTTGAGACCGTTGAGCGGGTCGACCACGAAGATGACCTCCAGCCCGTTCTGGTGTGCCAGCACGTACTGGTTGTGGATATCGGTGATGGCCTGGCTTTCCACATCGGCACTGGCGACGAACTGTTGCCACGGGATGTTCTGCTGGAGCAGAACCACGTCCCCGTGCTGGCCGATGGCGGCGTAGGTATCTTTGACGCTCTGCA
>CAZRCR010000065.1:0-7841 GCA_964598615.1 uncultured Anaerolinea sp. | reverse complement strand
CGCCCCGATGGTCTTAGGATGCTGTGGGGCCATTTCGAGCCAGATCACGGTGTGGTGGCTGTCCACGGCGTAGCCGCGCACGACAGCCGAGGTCGAATCGTTCCGGATTCGGATGGTCATTGTGGTTCCTCCTATTTGGTTTTCTGTGGATTGGGGAAATGCTAGAAACGTGCAGGACAGGCAGGAGCCTGTAAAACGAATAGGCTTGCCCAGAAATCAGGCAGCACACAAAAGGGTTGGATGAAATCCCATCAAACCCTTTCGTCTGCTGTCCGAATAATTGGTTGCATAATGCTACCAGGCATGGTAGAATCGTTTTTGAAGGAGTAAACAACCATGCCTACCCTCCACGTGCGTAGTGTCCCCGAAGATTTGTATGACCGCGTGCGGCAGCTGGCGCAATTGCGCAGCCGGTCGCTCGGTGCGCAGGTCGTTACGATGCTTTATGAAGCACTCGATGAAGAAGAACAGCGCAAAGACCAGGCGCGTGCCCTTACCTCCATCCGCCGCCGCCGGTTTGCGCCTCCTGGGAAGGCTGCTTCCAGCCTTGACCTTTTGCGCGAGGACCGCCGGCGATGACGGAGGCACCCCTCCGGCTTGTCGTTGACGCCAGCGTCGGGATCAAGTTGTTCGTTGATGAGGAATATTCAGATAAGGTGCACGCTCTGTTCGAGCAACTGGCCGCTGACATTCCGGCCATTCTTTATGTGCCCGACCTGTTCTACATCGAGTGCACGAATATCCTCCTAAAATACACCCGCCGGTTTGGACGTTCCCTGGAAGATTCGAGAGCGGACCTGGTGGACCTGGGCCGTCTATCCTTGCGGGTTGTTCCCACCGCCGAGTTGATGGAAGATGCCTTGCTGCTCGCTTCAGAACAGAACATCACCGCTTACGACGCCTGTTATGCGGTATTGGCTTCCCGTCTGGCTCTACGCCTGGTTACTGCAGACAAGCCGCTGGCAAAGGCCGTTGAGGCGCTCTGGATCGGCGATTTGGAACTTTAAGCAATTTTCAGGAAATTAAAATGTGCCCGCTTTCCCCAACCACCTTCCCGGAATGGCAAAACCAGCAGCAAGCTGACCCTGATTTCGTCGCAGCAGCCGGTACGCTGGAGATCGGCTACCAGGTTACCCGCCTGCGCAACCAGCGCGGCCTGACCCAGGCGCAGTTGGCCGAGATGGTCGGGACGCGCCAGCCATCGATTGCCCGGCTGGAAAATGGCACGAGCGTGCCCAGCCTTTCCTTTCTGGACCGCATCGCCAAGGCGTTGGATGCCCGCATCGAACTAAATATCGTTCCGCGAGTTTGAAATAAATTTAGAATAAGAGCATTGCCAGGGCTTGAGGAGAATTTCCTCAAGCCCTGTTTTGTTGCAAGAGAGGTTTATTCAATCACAATGTCCGGGCAAGGAATGCCGGCCTGTTCAAACAGCCAGTGTACCTTCCCCTCTGCCCATTCGATGTCTTCCGGGCGGTTGTGGATGCTGATCCAGTCTCCACCAAGTTTCCGGGCAAATATCTTCGGGCGCTGATCGGCCAGATCATAGGCGTCGGTTCCAAGTGAGATTCCAACGACCTGCTCGCCTTCCCACTTCCAGGTGGCCGTACCCACAAAACCACAGGGTTTGGCGAACGCGCCGGCGATGAGCGAAATCCCATCCCACCCACACGGGTGATCATCCGGCGTACACCAGATGTTGAAACCGGAGGAAAGCGCTTCGAAGACGGCTTCCGGCGCAGGGTTGGTGGCGATATCCAGCCGGCGGGCATACGCCAGGACAGGCGCAAGGCGACGGTGTTCCGATGTGTATGACATGCTGCACCTCCTTACCCATCCGACCCGGACACCCGGTCTTCATACTCCGATTCCAGGTGTCCATCCTCGGCGTTCACAGGCTTTATTTGCAATGGAGTCTGTTCCGCCAGGCGCAGGTTGTTCTGGATGTTGGCGTACCAGTCCAGGTATTCAAGGCCATCCTGGACAGTATTCAGGATGTGAACCAGGATGTCCGTGGGAAGGTCGGCTGCATTTTCAAAGCCGTCCGTTTCCACCATCACGCGGGCCACATCCTTCCAGGAAAGGGTGAAAAGGGATTGGTCCACCTGGATGCCCATTTCCTTCAAGCGTTCCAGGATCGCGTTCTGTTTCTGTTCTTCGTCCATGGGATGATCCTTTCTGTAGGTCAGGCAGGGACGAGTTCCGTCCATCCCTGAATGGGTTGCTCAATACCGTCTGCGATAACATCGACATACTGCTCCTCGACCCAGGCGATCACCTGGTGGGCTGCAGTGCGGATGCGCTCGCCGCTCTCCAGGAGGTCTGTCAGGGCATTCTCGCCGTCGCCCCAGTGGGCCAGGTAGCCGAAGGCCACCTCGCCCACATCCAGGCCGAAATGGTGCAGGATGCAGAAGGCGACCGACTCGGCCTCGCATTCGATGCGCGAGCGCGGGGTCTGCATTCGATACTGCTGGTCCGAATGCAGCAGGGCGTGACCCAGTTCATGCGCCAGGGTCTGGGCGCGGAAGAGCGGGGAACGATTCCCAGCCACGAGGATCTGCACGGCCCGGCCTTCGTCCCCGTACCGGCAGGCGCCGCCCCAGGTGGGACTGTGCGCCTCAACCAGTTCGACATCAATGTTCAGGATCTGCTTTGCGAAGCCGGCCAGGGCTGCGTACACGCCCCGGTCGTCGCCGGCGAGGGCCATGTTCACCAGCATGGGGATGGGGTCCCCTTCCGTCTGGCTGATGTCAAAGGTGTGCCCGATCTTGAAGCCCACCACCTGGTAGGCGGCAGACCTTGATTCCCCGCGATCCGGGATGGCATCGGAAGGGAATTCAATCCCGGGTTCATCTTCATCATTGGCGGATTGGGGCTTCGGGCCAGGGCGGACCCTGGCGAGCACAGGAACGAGGATCTCGATCCCGCGCTCCCCCTTGCGCACCTGCCGGCCCAGCTGCTTCCAGGTCCGGTACGAGGCGCACTGCGTGGCCTTGGGGAACTGGAGCAGGATCAGGATCAGGTTGTTGAAGCTGTAACGGTGGAAGTGGGAAAGGAACTTGAGATACTGCTCCCACCGGCCGCTCCCAACCAGTTCGATCACGCCGTTCTCCAACTTCTGCCGGGCCTGTTCGAGTTTCTCCTCCCGGAGGGCAACCGCCGCCTGGCGTTCGTGGTCCGTCATCTCGGACCATTTCTTTGTCTTCATGGTTTCTGTCTCCTTTTTCTGTAGATCAGGGCTTCGCCTTCCCCATCCCAAGCGACTCCCCGGGAATACCGAGGGCAACCAGGTAGGCTTGCGCTTCGTCGGCGCGGCTGGAGGGCTGCCCTTCGGCAGCCGCCCCGCACACCGGGCAGGCATCGTGATTGTTGGGATGGATGTACTCATGCTTGCACAGGCAGTTCCAGTAACCCAGGGCAAAGACGGTGCCGTTCTCATGTGTCCAGCGGTCCAGGCAGGGAATATCCCCGCTCCCCCAACAGAGGGAGCAGCGCCCGGAGTACGGTTTCCTGCTGGCGGCATCCGTGTGATGGGCCACTCCGCTGCCGTGACATAAAGGACAGGGGATGGTGATTGTCCCGGCCAGAGGCCCGGCTTTCGGGATGTCGTCCGGTTTGCAGACCTGCGCCCAGACTTTTCCGTCCGGGCCCAGGGCCAGCTCGACGCTGCCCTCGAACTCGTATGCCTTCCCATCCCATTCGCCCACCTCGATGAAACCAGCCGAGACGGGTTGGAATAGGTCCTTGAATGGGGGGAGAAGCGTGGGCTCCTCGCCGACTTGCCGGATGAGGGCGGGGATGTGCAGGATGATGTCCTTCCCGGCCTGGTAGGCCTTGCCCTGGACGGGTAGGCTGTTGATGAAGATCTGTATTTGCATGGTTCCTCCTTGGTTGGGATTCTGTGGATGGGTCTCTCTTGCTTTGGAAATGCTGGACGCGTGCAAGACTGGCCGAAGCCAGGAAACGGAGACTGCCTGAACAAACAAAAAGCCAGGCAGCATCCTCAAAAGGCCGAGCCTGACGGAAAGGTTCAGCCGCTTGGGGATGCTGCTTGACAAAGAAGGGGAGGAAGAGGGGCGGATTGCTCCGCCCCTGCAACGCTTATGCAAACTGGTATTGGTGAGCGAGTTCTGTTTCCAACGCCTGCGTATCGCCGATGTTGAGCCAGCGGTGTAATTGCCGGAGGGCCTCATCGGGGGAAACCGAGCCGGCGGCGGCCGAGTTCAAGATCGAGAGCAAAACTTCCTGGCCGGCAGGCAGGTTCAGCCTGCCGTCCATGGCTCCCAGTTCGTGCCCGGACTGCTCGACCTCATTCACCCACTTGCGCAGGGGAACGAAGTCTCGCTCGACTTCGGCGAAGTCAACCGCCTGGCGAAGAGACCCAATGGCGTAATCGAAATCGTAATTGGCCATCATGCACCTCGCCTAGAAGTCTTCCGGGAAACCGATCGTGATGACCGGTTCACCCTCGTCGCCGGGGCCGCAGACGGCCCGCAGGCGGAGTTCAGTATTCTGTGGTTGCCCACTTTTGGCTTCCACTTCCTGCAGGGCGACCGTAAAGGTCACGGTATCCGTACCGCGGTCGGCGAGCTTGATGGTGAAAGCCGCCAGCCAGAGAACGTCCCAGAGCCGGCCATCGTAAGATTGGCCGATGGCATGATCGGCCTTGGTAGGTGTCAGGCGGCTGTGGAGCGCTTCGGTGATGACCACCGGCAGCTTGAAGCCGGTTTCCTTTGCGGTTTCGGTCACGTCCACGAGAACGCCGTCGACGATGGCCTGGGCGCGGGTGTAGGCGTAGATGACCGGTCCAAAGACCGGGTCTTCCGGTTCGGGGAGGGCGAGTTGTTTATCCATGCCATCTCCTAACTGAAACCGAGCCCACGCTCTTTAAGGGACACAAACCGGCTGCCGCCGATGACCAGGTGATCAAGGACTGTGATGTCCAGGAGTTTGCCGGCCTGGACCATGGCGCGTGTGACGGCCACGTCATCCGGCGAAGGCGTCGGGTCCGAACTCGGATGGTTGTGCACGGCGATGATCGCCGGAGCCATGCGCTGCAGGGCCGGGCGGAACAATTCGCCCACACGCACCTGGGACGAGTTCACGCTGCCGTGGTACACCTCGACCACATCGATCACGTGGTTGCGGGTGTCGAGGAGCATGACTTTCAAGTATTCCTGCTCCAGGAGCGACATCTCGTATTGAACGAGCGCAGCGGCATCGGCAGGCGAGTTGATCACCGGGCGTTCCCCGGCGGGTTCAGTCAGGCGCAGGCCAAGCGCCAGGGCCGCCTTGATGCGGACAGCGGTCTGCTGGCCTACGCCGCGCACGGAGGCGATTTCCGCCACGTGCGCCTTATAGATGCGCTGGACATCCCCGCCGAAGCGGGCGAGCATGCCCTCAGCGACTTCGATCTGCTGCGCCCCGCCGATCACCGCAGCCAGGAGTTCAGCCAGGCTGCAGGCGGCGGCATTCGAGGTGACCCGGTAGGCGGGCTGGTCCCGCAGGGGCAGTGTTTTCAGTTTTCGAATTGGATAGGAAGGGGGAGGGATCAGTAGGGCTTCCATCATCTGTCTCCTTGTCTGTGAAAAGGTAGGGGACGGACGACGCCCCACGGGGAGCGGTATCATCCGTCCCCAGGTTGGGGGAAAAGCAAAGTTCTGTTATTGGTTGGGATCGTAGCCGTCCGGCCAGGGCCGTGATTCGGTTTGGATCTCGTCGCGCTTCAAGCCAGGGTAGAGCTCCCGGCCGTCTGCAGCGTACACGGGTGGAAAGAGCCAGGGGTTCTCCTGCAGGGCCTTGCGCAGGGTGGCGACATGGGCGAGCCAGTAGTGCGTCTCGCTGCCCTTCACGCAGGCCCAGCCGGCTCCGCGCCGGCGGCTCGACAGGTCGGGCACATAGTATGTGTCCGCGCCGCAGATGGGGCAGACCTGTGGGGCGACCGGGAAGAAACCCGAGGGAACATCGGGAGCGCGTTCGCCCCCACCCTGCAGGTATTCCACCACGGCCTGGACAGCCGGGCAATCTTCGCCCAGCCCGCAGGTACACCTGCGATCCTTGCCGACATGGTGATACCGCGGGTGGACATCCGGTCCCAGGTTCACGGTATAGAAGTAGCCGGAAACCGAGACCGTGGCCTGCTGGCACAATGCCTGCAAGTCAGCTTCTTTGATCTGTTTCAGTGTGGTGAGCACCATCGTGCACCTCCTTCCTGTGTTTCATAAGCGTTTCCTCCGAGTGAAATGCTGAAAACGAATGAGCCTGGTAACCCAGGAAAACGTAGATTCATCGACCGGGAAAAACCGGTCGAGAAACACAAAAGAAGTGAGAGAAAACATCCGGAACTTGGCCTTGAATGTGGCAAGCCGGGATTTTCTCAGTGGAAATAATGACGATTGGTTCTTTTCAGCATTCGGATTCACCCCTGGGGTACAATACCAGCCGAACCTGACAGCACAGACAATGACAGGAGATCAATATATGAGAATGCGTATCTATAAATTGGGATTATTAATCATTCTTCTATTGGCGGCCTGCACGCAGATTGGATCGCCGACGCCAACATCAGTACCGGTCGCGTCCCCCACAAACATGCCAACCAACACGCCGGAACAGCTTCTCCCGGAGCCAGCCTCGATTCTGCTTGAAGAAGATTTTGAGACAAACGCGTCGGCCACTGCTTTCCCGGTCAGCGGCGATTGGGCAGTGACAACTGACGATAATGGAAATCATATATATTGCAATTCGTTATCCACAGATTGGGTACATTTTCGCTTCGGTTCCACCACCTGGCGTAATTATGCGGTCGAGATGCACGTTAAGTTCATCGGTGACAACAATGACCAAAGCGCCGAGATCTATACCAGGATCAACACCGGGTACGAAGGCTATCGATCCAGCCTGGGGATCGGTTGGGGAGGAATTAGCTTTTATCCCCCTCCGCAATCCCTGGCGGATTTCTCACTCCCCATCCAGGCAGGTACCTGGTATGTGCTCAAGGTAGAGACCTACGGCAGCCAGGTCCGGTTCTTCGTGGATGACGAACTGATGGCCCAGGCGGAGGACCGTCAAAGCCAG
Source organism: uncultured Anaerolinea sp. (assembly GCA_964598615.1). GTDB lineage: Bacteria > Chloroflexota > Anaerolineae > Anaerolineales > Villigracilaceae > UBA877. Next base: position 764 of record CAZRCR010000065.1, on the reverse strand, counting down.
AAAGGCATGGCCGGCTTTGGCCTTTCTCCCAGCACATTGGCGTGCGTGGATGACATCAAAGCCTGGGCGCTCACTGAGACTGGAGCCATCGGCGAGGCTCCCATCACCCTCCACCCGGAATTGGAACTGGTTACCGACCAGGCCGTCACGGGCGACGGAGAAAACCGTTGGGGCGGGCACCAGACCAGGATCGTCCACACCCAGGACGGTGTATTCACTGCTTACACCGTGGAAGGCGGCGGCCATTTTGCCCGGGAATGGCGTTTGGTCTGGCGGCAGGAAGACGGCTCCTGGCAGACTGTGGCTGTCGGTAACGCCGGGAGGGAGCCGGTAAACCTTCTGGCCTCCCCGGATGGCACGCTGCACATCATCGGCTGGCCGGGTCAGACCGGAACGATGTGGTCCGGGAAACCCGAAAACGGGCAGCTGGCCCTGACATCGGAAACCATCCCGAACATGTACTACGACAACTGGCCGTATGGTTCCGCCGGGATCGATCTTGAAGGCAACCTGTGTGTTCTCTCCAGCAGCGGTGGAGGCGCACCCGGCGGCGAGTTCCGGGTGGCTTGTTTCCTGCCCTCTCAGGGGCAGTGGATCACCCAGACGGTCCCCCTCGATTATCGCTACTGTTACACCTACGTTTTCCCGAAACCCGGTGGACAGGTCACACTTGTCTCCAACCGGGATGTGCTCTGGACCGTCCTGGGATATACCCAGCCGGAGGACGTATTTGAATATGTGTTCAATGCAGTCGGGGTATGGAA
>CAZRCR010000064.1:0-7850 GCA_964598615.1 uncultured Anaerolinea sp. | reverse complement strand
CCGGGCAGCATGTTCATGCTCCTCCAGCGTACCTGCCTTGAATGGGTGAATTTGCAGCAGCTACTGTCTTATCATACAGGCCGGGGGGGCATGCGTCATCCCCAATTTTGGGGATTTGCCGTGGGTGTGCAGTTTCGTCGTCAGTAGAGTGGCGGACATGGCATGATTATAAAACGAAAAGCCCCGGCGGGGCCGGGGCTGGGCGGAATCAGTCGTTTCAACGCAGAATAAAAGATCCCAAAAGAATGAGAGCTGCCAGACCGAGGCAGACCAGCCCAAAAATGCCGGTGCGGTCGAGCAGGGCGATTGCCGAAAGGGCTACGGCAGCACCAATGCCCAAATATAGCGAACCCTTGGATTGCGTTTTACCGGGCAGCATGTTCATGCTCCTCCAGCGTACCTGCCTTGAATGGGTGAATTTGCGGCAGCTACTGTCCTTATCATACAGGCCAGGGGGATATGCGTCATCCCCAATTTTGGGGATTTGCCATGGGTGTGCTAGAATGACAGCATGGATACAATCACTGAATTCGAGAACCGTCTTCCTGCCGCGGCGCGGGAAACCTGGCGGGGACTGACCAGTCCACGCGCAATACAAGACTACCTCGACGGCCTGCCTTACGTTGCCGAGGAACTCGACCGTTCCCCCCTGCGGGTGATGACCGACGGACAGTGTCACTGTCTCGATGGTGGACTGTTCGCCGCCCTGGCGCTCTGGCGTAACAGCTTCCGTCCGCTCATCCTGGACCTCGTGCCTGCTCCCGGTCTGGATGATGATCACGTACTGGCGCTCTTCCAGGTGGACGGCTGCTGGGGTGCGGTGGCCAAGTCGAACTATACCGGGCTGGGCTATCGGGAGCCGGTCTATCGCAGTTTGCGCGAACTGGCGATGTCGTATTTCGAGGATTATTACAATTTCGAGGGCAAACGCAGCCTGCGCGGTTACACCCGTCCGCTGGATTTGAGCCGGTTCGACGCGAGCGGCTGGATGTGGGACGAGGCCGGGGTGAAGGTTGTGTCCAAGTGGCTGTATGGGCGGAAACCCATCCCGCTCATCACGGAGGCGGCCGCGGCCCAACTGACCGATGCCAGTGAGTGCGCTTTCAAGGCGGCTTCGTTGTACACGAATTTCGACTGGGTGTACGGCGTGAGGAGTAATCATTAAGTCATCACCCTAACCATCCCTGTTCAAAGGGGAGGAAAATAAAAAAAACGTCCCAAGAAATTTCTCGGGACGTTTGATCTTTCGGCGTTCGACCGGTTACGGCGTGGCCGTGGCGGTCGGGGTGGATGTGGGAACCGGTGTGACCAGATCGACCGGAACGACCAGGGTCCAACCTGGATAGATGACCGAGTCGGCGCCGTCGGTGAGCAGGGTCTTGTTGGCGTTGACGATGGCGTCGATCGTGCTGTTCATCTTGTTGGCGATGCTGCCCAGGCTATCCCCGGGGAGCACGAAGTAAGAGATACGGTATCCGGGGGCAATCCCGGTGGGCAACGGCGTGGCTGTGGGGAATGGCATGCCTGGATTAGGCAGGGTGATGACCTGCCCCACGGAGATGTTGGCCGTGATGGGGTCAATGCCGGGGCGTTCGACGTTGTCGGGGTTGTAAGGATTCAGGATGTAGATGAGCACAAGGGCGTTGGGTGTGTCGGCCAGTCCCTGGGCTTCGATGATTGATGTCAGTGTGTCGCCTTCCTTTACGGTGTAGTCGTAAGGCCCCGATTGGGTGGCGGTGGGGGTGATGGACGGGGTGTTGGTGACGGTGGGTGTTTCAGTAGGTGTGAAGGTGTTGGTGGGGGTATTTGTGATGGTCGGGGTGGGTGTCTTTGTCGCGAAGAGCTTCAACCCGCCGCCCCCATTGCTGCTGGCAACCACAATGACGATGATGCCGACCACAACCAGCAGGACAGCTCCTGCCCCCAAGATGACGGGTGTCAGTTGTTTGCGGCGCTTGCGATAGGAGTCGATGGTGTTTTTGATAGTCATGATTTGCTCCGTTTCCCGGCAGGGCAGAAAGAAAATCACCCCGCCGATATGGTAACTACATTCTACCTGAACTTTGTGGATTTTGGAACGACAAAAAAGCCCCGGAGGAGAGCCTCCGGGGCCGTTATATCACCGAATTCGCCAGACATGGACCACGGGCTTGGCCCCGTCTGCGTACAACTCCAGCACGTAGAGTAGGCCGTTGGCTGGGTCGTAAGCCACATCCCCGATGCGGAAGCGGCGCTGAACGCCAGTGCCGATCATGTCGGCTTCCACGCCGGACGGGTTGTGGAATAAAGCCTCTTCGAGACTGAGCACTGCGTACGGCTGCGGCTCCCAACTCTCCATCTCGCCGGAGGCGACCTTCGCCAGGTCCGCCGGGTCATAGAGAAGGATCTCTGCCTCGAAGTAGGTGGACCACCAGCCGCGGTAGTCGTTGTGACCGGTACAGCCGCTCAGGTCCGACTCGGGACAGGGTGTGCCGTCGGCCTGGTAGCACAGGGTGAACTGTCCCAGCATTTCGGTCTCCACACAGGCGTATTGCGGACCGTCGGGATTGGCCCAGCCATACCAGTACTTCTCCCCCAGGCTTTTCGTCCCGGCGAACAGGACGGCGGTTTTGCCCGAGGGGGTAACTACCCAGGCTCCGCCTTCCCATTCGTCCGGGTGCTGGTAGCCCGTCATGGCGTGTTCGATGGCCGCTGTATTTTCCGAACTTTGGTAGAGCAGGAGCACGGTGGAGTTGAGGTGGGTTCCATCCGCAGCGGGAGTGCCATTTTCGTCCACCCAGGGAGTGTAGGCAATCAACGACGGCCCCATGCCGGACCAGCCGCCGTCGCGGTAGCGCCCGGTGGCAAGCTGCTGACCGTTTGTGTAGGCCGCGGCCCAGTCGGCAGGGATGGTGAACAGGTAGCCGGTCACACTGTAGGGCGAAAGGTTGTCGATGAACCACTCGCCCTGCATGTCGGGATTGCTCAGGTCGGTGCTGAACCAGGCATGGGTGGGAGTGTTCAGGTCGAACTGCATGTGCTGCCCCCAGGTCATGTGTAGCAGAGGACCGGTCTCCGGAGTATCGAGGTAGGCCAGGCCGAGGCGGGGAATCTCGTCCAGGTCGGCGAAATGACCGGCGGCCACGTCCGCGAAGCCTTGCAGGAATCCGGCTGTGTTGAGGGCCGCCACGTCTCCGGTCAGGGTGGGGGCGGGGATGTCCACCTCGGCCACCTGGCCGCCATCCGGCAGTTCACCGTAAGGCAAACGGTCGTGCCCGGTGATGAACAGGGAGCCGGGGAAGCCGTCCTCAGGTCCGGTGGGATCGCCCGCCGGGTTGAAGGTCATGGCGTTGCCACCGTACTCGAAGGTGTACGGGCGCCCGCCATCATCCGGCAGGCGGAAGGCTCCCAGGTATTCGAAATCTTCCGGGCTGACCAGACCGGTGGGGATCGGCCCGGTGGTGACGGTCGGACGCGGCTGGTTTGTCTCTTCCGCGGCGGGAGACGTGCTGGAAAGGTTGCATGCCCCGGCGATGAGCAGCAGGGCGGCTATAAAAAGCAGGCAGGTTTTGAGTTTCATGGGTGTCCCTTTCTCCATGCAAAAATAGTAGCACGGAATCAAAACCCGACATCCGGTAAGAAAGTAAGGGATGAAAAATCCCCGGACAACTTGTCCGGGGATCAGATTTACTTCAGGTGGTTCTTCAGGAACTGACCGGTATAGGACTCCGGAACGGCCGCGATCTGCTCGGGCGTTCCTTCGGCGATGAGCTGTCCGCCCGCGTCGCCGCCCTCCGGGCCGAGGTCGACGATCCAGTCGGCCACTTTGATGATCTCCAGGTTGTGTTCGATGATGAGGACCGAGTTGCCCGCGTCCACAAGGCGCTGGAGGACTTCGATGAGTTTGTGCACGTCCGCGGCGTGGAGACCGACCGATGGCTCGTCGAGCACGTACAGGGTTCGCCCGGTGGCGCGGCGGCTGAGTTCCTTCGCCAGTTTTACACGCTGGGCTTCGCCGCCGGAGAGTGTCGTGCCGGGTTGTCCGATCTTGATGTAGCCGAGACCGACTTCCTGGAGCAGAGTCAGGCGGCTCATCATGTGCGGGAAGGCGGAGAACTCGGTCAGGGCGTGGTCGACGGTCATGTCGAGCACGTCCGCGATGCTGTGACCTTTGAACTTGACCTGCAGGGTCTCGCGGTTGAAGCGCGTGCCGTGACAGACGTCGCACGGGACGTAGATGTCGGGCAGGAACTGCATTTCGATGCGCAGTTCACCCTGTCCCTGGCAGGCTTCGCAGCGCCCGCCGTGGACGTTGAACGAGAAGCGTCCCGGCTTGTAGCCGCGCACTTTCGACTCGGGCAGTTCGGCGAAGAGTTTGCGGATCTCGTCGAACATGCCGGTGTAGGTGCCCGGGTTGGAGCGCGGTGTGCGCCCGATCGGGGACTGGTCGATGTTGATGATCTTGTCGAGGTGCTCGAGACCGTCGATGCGCTCGTGCTCGCCGGCCTGGGTGTGCGCCCCGTTGAGCCTGGCTGCCAGGGCATTGTAGAGCACGTCGCTCATCAGGGACGACTTGCCCGAGCCGGATACACCCGTAATGCAGACCAGTACGCCAAGCGGCAGCGCCACGTCAATATTCTTCAGGTTGTTGGCTTTGGCTCCCACCACAGTGAGATGCTTGCCGTTCCCGGTCCGGCGCTGCTTGGGAATGGGCACGTGCTTGCGCCCCGAGAGGTACGCACCGGTCAGCGACTTGGGGTGAGCCAGGATCTGCTCGGGTGTGCCTTCGGCGATGATCTTGCCGCCGTGTTCGCCCGCGCCGGGGCCGAGGTCCACGATCCAGTCGGCGGTCAGGATGGTCTCGTCGTCGTGTTCCACCACCAGCACGGTGTTGCCCAGGTCACGCAGCCCCCTGAGCGTTTCGAGCAGACGGGTGTTATCGCGCGGGTGCAGGCCGATGGACGGCTCATCGAGCACATACAGTACGCCCACCAACCGGGAGCCGACCTGCGTGGCGAGCCGGATCCGCTGGGCCTCGCCGCCCGAGAGCGAACCCGCGGCCCGGTTCAGGGTCAGGTATTCGAGGCCAACGTTGACCAGAAAGCCCAGTCGGGCGCGGATCTCTTTCAGGATACGTTCGGAGATGGTCTGCTGGCGGGGGGAGAGCGGAGAGTGCTTGCCTGCCAGTTTTTCGGCCCAATCGAGGGCGCGGTTGATCGGCCAGGAAGTGGCCTCGATGATGTTGACCTCGTCCACGGTCACGGCGATGGCTTCGGGGCGCAAACGCTTGCCGTGGCAGGTGGGGCAGGGACGGTCGGTCATGTACTCGCTAATCTTCTCGCGGATGTACTCGGAGTTGGTCTCGCGGTAGCGGCGCATGAAACTGGGGATCACGCCCTCATAGGCGGCGTCGAATGTGGCCTGGCGTCCGTCCCGATTGTGGTAATGGACGCGCACCTTCTCGCCTTTGGTGCCGTACAGCACCATTTCCCTGTGCTCCGGCGAGAGTTCGCCGAAGGGCTTGTCCATATCGATGTGGAAGTGGTTCGCCACGGCGTTAAGGATCTGCCAGTAGTAGCCACCGTCTTCCTTCGAGTTGGCCCACTCCATGGCGATGACCGCGCCATCGTTCAGCGACCGGTCAGGGTCGACCACTCGCTCCGGGTCGATCTCGAGCTTATTACCAAGCCCCTGACAGTCGGGGCAAGCGCCGTGCGGGGTATTGAACGAGAAGGTGCGCGGCTCGATCTCGGGAATGCTGATGTTGTGCTCGGGGCAGGCAAGGTGCTCGGAGAAATGCAAATCGTTCGTTGTAATTTGTGAGTCGTCAGCAGGTTTGCTATCAACAAGGTTAACTGTTAAGTATCCCTCGCCAAACTTGAGCGCGGTTTCGACCGAATCGGTCAGGCGGGTGAGATTGGCCTGCCGCTCCTCTTCGGACCCGGAACCGGTCACCACCAGACGGTCGACGACCGACTCGATGGTGTGGATCTTGTAGCGGTCGAGGTTGATCTCCTCGTCGAGCGTGTGGACGACGCCGTCGACGCGCGCCCGTGCGAAACCGGCCTTGCGGATCTCCTCGAAGACGGCCTGGTAAGTTCCCTTGCGTCCGCGCACCACCGGGGCGAGGACCAGGATGCGGGTCCCCTCCGGGAGTGCCTGAATGGCGTCCACAATTTCCTGTGCCGACTGCTTGACGACCTCCCGTCCGCAGACCGGGCAATGCGGGATGCCGACGCGGGCGAAGAGCAGGCGCATGAAGTCGTAGATCTCGGTCACCGTGCCGACGGTGGAACGCGGGTTGTGGCTGGTGCCTTTCTGGTCGATGGAGACGGCAGGGGAGAGACCTTCGATGTAGTCCACATCCGGTTTCTGCATCTGGCCAAGGAACTGGCGGGCATAAGCCGAAAGCGACTCAACATACCGTCGCTGGCCTTCGGCGAAGATCGTATCGAAGGCCAGCGACGATTTTCCGGAACCCGAAAGACCGGTGATGACCACCAGTTTTTCGCGCGGAAGTTCGACGGTGATGTTCTTGAGATTGTGTTCGCGTGCCCCCACGACGCGGATGACATTAGATGACATGGTTCCCTCTCTCGGAATACCAATTATAGCACAAATGTTTTATTTATCAGTACAAAACGCAAATAATGATTATACCAGCCTGGTCAAGGCCATTTTTTTTACCTTTCTTGGAATGGGAATGCAAGATGGGATGATAAAATGGTTTGCATGGAGAAAAAATGACTGCCAGAAAAATAATCACCGGATTGGTGGCCCTGATTGGGGCCGGATTCGCGATCCTGGCGGTGTTCGCTTACGCTTTTGGGGTGGCGCGTACTCAGGACTGGGGTCCGGGGCGGATCGTGGTGGCAGTTGTGGGTGTGTTCCTGTTACTGGTTGCTTTTCTCCTGCAATTTGGTGCGGTGATTGGTGGAATCTGGGGGCGGGTGATGAGCAAAGCTGAAGAACTTCCCGTTGTCCGCGTTTGGAAAGGCATAGTCGCACGCTGGAAAGCGGAATGGGAGCGTCTGCCTGTAGTGCAGTGGGTAAACAATTCCCGCCTGGTTCGTTATTTTACCGGTTCGAAAAAACGGATGACCGCGCTGACTTTCATCAGTGTGGGGGCGGTTGTTCTTGTAGCGCAAGTTTGGTTTGTCAGCGTCGGGTACTGGACCGAATGGCCGGAAACCACCACCTATTATTCCAAGCTCTCGGATGCTTTCCTGCATGGACAGGTGAGTCTGCTGGAAGAACCCTCCCCGTCTTTGCTGGCGCTTGAAGACCCGTATCAATACGAAAACCGCCAGGGCGTTCCCTATATTTGGGATGCTGTGCTCTATAACGGTAAGTTCTATCTTTACTGGGGTCCGGTCCCGGCGTTGATTCTATCGGCAGTGCGCTGGTTGTACCATGAAGTGATCGGTGATCAGATACTGGTCTTTGGCTTTGTATTCGGTCTGTGGATTTTTGCCAGCCTGTTATTGTTGCGGATTCGGGACAGGGTATTCCCGCACTTCGGCTGGCCCTATCTGATCCCCGGGCTTCTGATGCTGGGACTGGCTAACCCGATCCTGTGGATCTTGAACCGCCCTGCGGTTTACGAGGCGGCCATCATGGGTGGACAGTTTTTTTTGATCGCTGGTTTATATTTTGGCTTTACCGGTGTGGATGGGGAACGCCCGGTGGCATGGAGACTGGCCCTGGCGGGGACATTCTGGGTACTGGCTGCAGGCTGTCGGGTCAGCTTGATCGTTGCGGCGATGTTCCTGATCGCGGCGGTGGCTTTTTGGATCCTCCGTCAAAAAGATTCGTGGCGCACGAAACTGGGCTCTCTGGGGGCTATGGGCCTCCCGTTCTTTTTGGGGTGT
>CAZRCR010000063.1:0-8019 GCA_964598615.1 uncultured Anaerolinea sp. | reverse complement strand
GAGATAAAGAATGAAAAAGAGCGTTGTGACCCTCTTCAGCATTTTATTGGTTGCAAGCCTGGGACTGGCCGCCTGCACGCCTGCTGCAACGACCAGCGAACCGGCAACTGCCACAATCGAACTGCTTCCCACATCTACACCCACCCCGGCCATCGACATCACAGTCTGGTATTCCTACAGTGAGAATTCGAGCGCCTACACCGCCTTCAACACTGTCCTGGAACAAGCTGCCGCGGACCTGCCCCAGTACAATATCCAGGCAGTACGCGTAGCCCCGGAGGATATCTACAACAATTACATCAACGAAGTCGCCGCCGGGAACGGCCCGGACCTTTTACTGGCTTCCAACGATATCCTGGGCGACTACGTCCGCTCCGGGCTGATCGCCGACGTGACCATTTTCGCGGCCGGCAAACTGGGAGGCTTCAGTCCCATCGCCGTGGACAGCATGGTGATGGATGGGTTGCTCTATGGTATTCCAGCTTCGATCAATACCGAAGTGCTGTGGTACAACAAGCAACTGATGCCTACTCCGCCCTCCAGCACGGAAGGCCTGCAATTCCAGATGGAAAGCGGCACGCCTGTTACGGTCAGTTTCGGCTGCTATGACCATTATGGATTCTTCGGCTCCTTTGGCGGAAAAATCTTTGACGAAAATTGGACTCTGGTTGCCGACCAGGGAACCGGCGTAAGCGATGCCATGACCTATCTGAGCGGCATCTACCAGATCGACATCGCCAACAATTGGCCGGTGGATCGCCTGCAAGGCTCCCCGGCTTTCACCAGCGGTACGATTGCCGCCATCACCAACAGCACCCGCCTGCTGGAGGAATACAGGAACGCCCTGGGTGACAACCTGGCAGTCACCGCCCTGCCCCATGGACCGATTGGCCCGGCCACGCCTATCGTCAGCGCCGACGGCTTCTATGTCAACCCGGTCAGCGCCCACCAGAAGGACGCAGTCGATGTGGCACTGTATCTGACCGGTGCCGCCGCCCAAACGGTTATGGCCGAAGAAGGCTTGCAGGTTCCAGCCCGCGCTGATCTCAATCTGACTGACCCTGTCCTGCAGGAGATCCTGACCGCCATCAATTCAGGCATCACCATTCGCCCCCAGGAACAGGCCTTCAATCTCTATTGGACCAACTTCTGTGACACCGACCCGGTCTTCAGCGGTGAAGTGACCGTCGAGCAGTGGATCACCGCCGCGGCAGAGAACGCGCGAAAATAACCGCCCATTAAGCAACTCTTGCAAGGAGACAACATATGAAACCATCCCCGGATATTTCCCGCTACGCCGCCAACTTCCAGAAAGAGATCGATGGCGCATTTCTCTACAGCGCGCTGGCCGCTTCCGAGAAGCAGCCCAAAATGGCCGAGCTTTATCAAAAGCTGGCCGCCAGCGAGGAGAAACACGCCGCCGCCTGGGAAAACCGCTTGAAGGAAGCCGGGGCAAAGGTTCCGCCGCGCAGACCCACCTGGCGGGCCCGCGTGCTGGGTTTGCTGGCAAAACGCTTCGGCCCCCGATTCGTGCTGCCCACTATCACCGGCAACGAACAGGCTGACAGCCGCGCTTACGACAACCAACCTGAAGCCGAGACCAGCGGCATGGCCGCCGATGAGAAATCCCACGCACGCATCCTGGGCGCGGTGACCGGCGATACGTCGAACGGTCTCTCCGGCGGAAAAGTAGCTCAGATGGAAGGCCGCCACAAAGCCAGTGGCGGGAACGCCCTGCGGGCCGCCGTGCTGGGCGCCAACGACGGCCTGGTGTCCATCCTGAGCCTGGTCATGGGCGTGGCGGGGGCCAACATGAACAGCCATGATGTTTTCATTGCCGGGTTGGCCGGCCTGCTGGCCGGAGCCGGATCGATGGCGCTCGGTGAGTGGCTCTCCGTCCAGAGTTCGCGCGAACTATATGCCAACCAGATCAAGATCGAGAAACAGGAACTGGAGCAGAATCCGGCCGAGGAACAGGCCGAACTGGCACTCATCTACCAGGCCAAAGGTCTCTCCGAGGATCGCGCCCGTGAGCTGGCATCTGCCATCATGAAAACGGACAAATCATCCATCCTCGACACGCTCTCGCGCGAGGAACTGGGCATCGATCCGGAAGAACTGGGCGGCTCGGCCTACGTGGCAGCCTTCACGTCATTTTTACTGTTCTCGCTGGGAGCGCTCTTCCCGCTCCTGCCATTCGCCTTCCTGCAGGGAAACTTGGCCATCTACATCAGCATGGCTGTCAGCGCTGTGGCGCTCTTTGGCGTCGGCGCAGCCATCACCCTGATGACCGGTCGCAATGTGTTCTACTCCGGTTTCCGGCAGGTCATCATCGGTCTGGTCGCGGCAGGCATTACCTTCGGGGTAGGAAAATTGATCGGGGTTTCGGTGGCAGGCTAAAGGTCCAGAAAGATACGCGCAGACATGAGTACACCGTACTGGGTACAAGACGCCATTTTCTACCAGATCTTCCCCGACCGCTTTGCCAACGGGGATAAGACCAACGACCCGCCCAACGTACAGAAGTGGGGTTCACCGCCCACCGGATGGGGCTTTCAGGGTGGTGACCTGCGCGGCATCATCCAGCACTTCGATTACCTGCTAGACCTCGGGGTAACGGCTCTGTACCTGAATCCGATCTTTGCTGCTACGTCGAACCACCGCTACAACACTTCGGACTATTACCAGATCGATCCGAAGCTTGGAACGATGGACGATTTCCGCGCTTTCATCAACATTGCCCACAACAATAACATCCGCGTTGTGCTCGATGGTGTCTTCAATCATGTAGGGCGCGGCTTTTTCGCCTTCGTGGACGCACTGGAGAACGGCGAACATTCCGCTTACAAGGACTGGTTCTACATATCCGGTTTCCCGCTCGATGCCCACGGCCCGGGTGCTCCGCAGAACTACTATGGCTGGTGGAACTACCGCTCCCTGCCCAAACTCAATTTCAACACGCCCGAAGTCCGCAAATACATCCTCGGCGTGGCACGCCACTGGCTTGAGCAGGGCATTGATGGCTGGCGGTTGGATGTTCCCAACGAGATCGATGACGATCCGTTCTGGGCCGAATTCCGGCGCACCTGCCGCTCGGTCAACCGCGATGCCTACATCCTGGGCGAGATCTGGGACATCAACCCGCGCTGGGCCAACGATACTCATTTCGACGGCCTGATGAACTACCCGGTCAAGGAAGCCCTGCTGGCCCTGTTCCAGGGACGCGAGAATGCCGTCCAGTTCGGTGAGCGGCTCGATAACATCTTCCGGGCCTACAAACGTGAAAACATCCACGCCATGTATGTGCCGCTCGACAGCCACGATACCGAGCGCTTCCGCACTCAGATGGGCGGGAATGCCGAAAAACTGAAACTGGCCTTTCTCTTCCAGATGGCCTTCCCTGGCGCACCCGCCATCTATTATGGTGACGAGATCGGCATGGAGGGCGGCGGGGACCCGGATTCGCGGCGCGCCTTCCCCTGGAAGGAAGCGGACTGGAACCAGGAGATCCGCGCCTGGGTCAAGACGCTCATCTCGTTACGCAAACGGACCCCCAGCCTGCGCCGCGGCGACTTAGTCCGCCTGCTGGCTGAGGATGGACTCTTTGCCTTCGGGCGCGTTCTGGGCGAGGAAAAAGTCCTCGTGGCGTTGAACCCATCTTCGAGGGCGCGCAGCCTCGAGGTCCCGTGCGCCGCGCTGGGCTGGGGGGATGGACGCGTGGTGCAAAGCCTCATCACCAGCGAGAAGTTCACTGTTACAGGCGGCAATCTCAAGTTCACCCTGCCCGCCTGGAATGGGATTTGGATAGGATAACAACCTTTTCTCAACCGATGGAGGCAGTATGGATGCAAGCGCTCCACAACCCAGGGATCTTGTTTACCGCATCGCGCACATCTTTCGCCGCGATCTGGATACGCTGCCGGGGCCTGAACGTATTGATGCGGCCGTAACGATCTGGGGCGTGGTTCTGGCAACCCCATTTGCTCTTGCCGGCCTGGTCTGGCAGGCACTATCCACGGATTGGACAGTGTTCTTGCACAACTGGCTGGCTCTTCTCGTGGTTGCAGCTTTTCTTGTCATCCTGAATCAACTGCGCTTCTACGTGATTGCAGACCTGAACGCCCCCGGTCAATACGGGAATGCGGCCGGAACGCTCGAAGGAGCGGCAAAATGGTCGGCGATCTTCATTTTCGGCCCGGCGGTGATCTGGCTCGACCTGCTCATCAACACCAGCCTGCTCCTGCTTAATCGCCAAAATTGGCAAACGCCATCGCTGCGCTGGGCGCTGGCTAGAGATACGTTATTCACAACCACCGCGGTCGTACTCTTCACGCGCATCGCTGTGGCACTTTACGAAAACTGGGGAGGAGTGTTCCCGCTTCCGGGATTGTCAATTCACACCTTCCTGTTGGGGTTGGGGACCGTAAGCATCCACCTGTTGTTGAACGTTACGCTCCTGATCACCGGCTATCTCGGCTATGCCATGTGGGCCATGCAACGAACGCTTACGAACAACCTGTTCAACATGTTACCACGATTGCTCGCCCTGGGGCTGGGCATTCCGTTCGTTGCCAATCTTTTCTCGGTTCCGCTGGCGGGAATCTATGTTCTGGGCGGATGGTTCTCTTACATGGCCTTCAAGGTCTCTTTACTGCTGGTAGGCCTGCTGGCCAACCGCATGAGCCAGACAAATGAAGACAGCCGCATGCAATCCGTCCAATTGGAAAAACTGGAAGCGCTGGGACGTGCTGTTATTTCAGGCCCGCCGGACGCGTCCACCCTGCCTGAACTTTTGGCCACACACGCCCCGGCCATGTTCACCTTCGCCCGATTTGGCATCTGGGTGGGCGATGAAACGCTGATGGCGCAACCATCTACCTGGGAGGCGGAAAAGCAGGAGGCGGTTCGCAAGTGGGTCAACACCCAGAAATCGGCCAGCAGTTTCACCGCCAAAGACCCGTTGCCCTGGTCGGACACACATCAGCCCCATCTGCCAATCATCATTGCGCCCATCCTGGATTCGGAAACCGGTGAAACCATCGGTGGTGCGTACGTTGAGCTTGCCAGCCTGGGACAGGAATGGAACCGCAAGAACATCCAGCGGCTGCTGCCATCCCTGCAGGGACTGGGGGCACAGGTCGCCGCGGCATTGCAGCAAGCCAGGGTCTACAAGCAGACGCTTGCCATCCAGAAGACCCGCAACGAACTGGAAGTGGCGCGCCAGATCCAGACATCGTTCCTGCCGCACGAGATCCAGCCCGTTCCTGGCTGGGATATCGCCGCCAGCCTCGAACCTGCCCGGGAAATGGCAGGCGACTTCTACGATATCATCCCGCTTTCGAACGGCAGGCTTGGCCTGTTGATCGGCGATGTAGCCGACAAGGGCGTCGGTCCGGCCCTCTACATGGCGTTGACCCGCACCCTGGTACGCACGTACGCATCCCAGTATGAACTGGAGCCAGAACAGGTGATGAAGGCAGCCAATATCCGCATCCTGCAGGATGCCGGGGATACCATTTTTGTCACGGCTTTTTACGGTGTGCTGGATACGAACACCGGGAAACTGCTTTATGTCAACGCCGGGCACAACCCGCCCTGGATTCTTCCTGAGGGAAACGCAGAACTCCAGTCCCTTCGGAATACCGGCATGGCCCTCGGCGTGGATGAAATGGTGGAGTGGAAGCGCGGGGAAGTAACTCTTGCACCCGGCTCATTATTGTTCCTGTACACGGATGGGGCAACAGATGCCCAGAACATGGCCGAAGATTTTTTTGGCATGGAACAACTGGAACAGATCGTTCGGGTCAATTTTGGAAATCCATCCGAGCAACAGCGCAGCCGGTTGGTGGAACAGATCGGTCAATTCTGCGGCAACGCAGCACGCTTTGACGATATTACTCTTATGTTCGCACAGCGAAACAAATAATTTCTATCCCTGAAAGTGGCAGGAAGCCAGCAGGCGGGATTCTCATCCCGCCTTTTCTGTTCCGTTGTAAAATAGGTCATGCCTGCCATCGAAGTATCCCAACTTTCCAAGACCTTCAAGACAAAACGCAAGGCCGCCGGGCTGGGGGCCAGCTTCCGGTCACTGGTCAAGCCACAGTACAGCACCGTCGAAGCAGTACGCGGCCTGTCTTTCGAGATGGACGCGGGGGAGCTGCTCGGTTTCATCGGTCCGAACGGAGCCGGAAAATCCACCACGATCAAGATCCTGACCGGCATCCTGTTCCCATCCGGAGGCGAGGCCAAAGTCCTCGGCTATGTACCCTGGAAACAGCGCCGCCAGTTGGCTTACCACATCGGCACGGTCTTCGGTCAGCGCCCGCAGTTGTGGTATCACCTGCCCGCCGTGGATACGCTGACCCTGTTCGGCAAGATCTACGAACTGGACGACAAGCAGACCAGGCGCCGCATCAGCGAACTGGCCGAGGCTTTCGAGATCGGGGACCTGCTCGAAACTCCCGTTCGCAAGCTCTCGCTCGGACAGCGTATGCGCTGCGAAGTGGCGGCTTCGCTTCTTCACAAACCGAAACTGCTCCTGCTCGATGAACCGTCCATCGGATTGGACGTGGTGGCGAAACAGCACATCCGTGACGCAGTCCGCGAGATGGCTGCCCGCGAGAACGTTGGGGTTCTACTGACCTCCCACGATGCCGGGGACCTGGAGGCGCTCTGCAAACGCGTCATCATCATCAACCACGGGCAGATCGTCTACCAGGACAAAGTATCCACGCTCAAGCGCTCGTTCCTGACCTCTAAACTGGTCGAGGTGCGCTACGCCCAGCAGATTCCCGCCGACTTCCACATCGATGGCACCGAAACGCTCAAGGTGGCGAAAGAACGTTACGGGGCCAAACTGCGCTTCGACACGCACGCCACCCCTGTGGAAAAAGTGATGGCCGCACTCTCTGCCGCCGGGACGCTGGTGGACATCACCGTCTCGGACCCGCCGCTGGAGGAGGTCATCGCGGCGATCTATCAAAGTGCAGATAAATAGGGGCGCGATATAGCGCGCCTTTTCCTGGCTTATGAAAAAATACCTTGCCATCCTCAAGATGAACCTGCTCAACAACCTGGCCTATCCCGCCGAGTTGGTGACGCGCTCATTGATGATCCTGCTCTTCATGTGGATCTTCTTCCAACTCTGGCGCGTCACCTTTGCCTCCGCAGGGACCGATATGCTCAACGGCCTGACCCTGCGCGACACGATGTGGTACCTGCTCCTGGCTGAAACCATAGAACTAGGGCGGCCGCGGCTGGCACGTGTCATCTCCCAGCAGGTCAAGGATGGCTCTATCGCCTACATCCTGAACAAACCCTACAACTTCCTGCTCTATCAACTCGCCAGCGGACTGGGCGACAGCATCCCGCGCATGGCCATGCTCTTCGTCCTCGGCGGCGGACTGGTGTGGGTTATGGCCGGGCCGCCACCAGCGCTGGTCAACTGGCCGGTGGCCTTGCTGGCCCTGGTTGGTGCCTGGCTGCTGCATTTCTGCTTCAATGCCCTAATCGGGCTGGCCGCTTTCGTCTCGGAGGAAGTTGCCCCGTATGAGTGGATCTACCAGAAGATGGTCTTCGTGCTCGGCGGTATGTTGGTCCCATTGGATTTTTACCCGGCCTGGCTGCAAACCGTCAGCAAGTCCCTGCCGTTCGCTTACATGATGTACGGACCGGCGCGCCTGTTCGTCCGCCCGGACCTCGCCACATTCCTGCAAATCCTGGCCGGACAGGTTATCTGGCTAACGATTCTCGGCGGGATACTTATCCTCGCCTTCTCGCGTGGCATGAAGCGGCTGGCAGTGAACGGAGGCTAACCAGAGATGATCCGTGAATTAAGATTTCTCTTCTCCCTCTGGAAAACCAACCTGGCCGCGGCGATGGAATACCGCGCTGCGTTCATTTCGCAATCCATTGGTATGATCCTGAACGACGGGGCCTACTTCCTTGTCTGGGTGGTCTTCTTCGACCGCTTCAAGAATATCAACGGATGGGGCATTACCGATATGTTCATCGTTTTCG
>CAZRCR010000062.1:0-8045 GCA_964598615.1 uncultured Anaerolinea sp. | reverse complement strand
TCGGATCGTCCGCCCTGCGGACCTCGACCCGGACCTTTGCCGCCGTATCCGCGCTTCCATTCTTTTGGCTGGCCCGATGACCGCCCGCTCGGGCGAATTTCGCCTTCCGCCGCCGGGGGGGGACGTGATCGGCCGCCGCCGGGTGGATACACATATCCTGGCGCTCAAAGCCTTGGGGGCGCAGGTTCATTATGCCCGTTCATTCGAGTTCCGCGCCAAACGGCTGAAGGGCGCTGATATTCTTCTGGATGAGGCATCTGTTACCGGTACTGAGAATGCTATCATGGCTGCGGTCACGGCCAAAGGGACAACCGTCCTGCGCAATACCGCTTCCGAGCCGCATGTGCAGGAACTATGTCAGATGTTGAACACTCTGGGGGCCAAAATAACGGGCATCGGGTCCAATACGCTTACCATCGAGGGCGTGGATAAACTCCATGGCGGCGAATTCGTCATCGGGCCGGATTACTTGGAAGTGGTCAGCTTTATTGGCGCGGCAGTTGCTACGCGCGGCGAGGTCCGCATCAAGAATGCCGGGCCGCAGTATCTCGATATGGTGCGCATCGTTTTCCGTCGTCTCGGTGTGGATTGGCACGTGGATGGTGCAGACATTGTTGTTCCATCGCATCAGCGCCTGAAGATCGAACCCGATCTGGGGAATGCGATTCCGGAGATCAAGACTAATATCTGGCCCGCCTTCCCGACCGACCTGATGAGTATTGCGATTGCGGTGGCTACCCAGGCGCGTGGGAGTATCCTGTTCCATGACTGGATGTATCCAAGCCGCATGTATTTCACTGATAAACTCATCAACATGGGGGCCCAGATCGTGTTGTGTGACCCGCATCGCTGTATCGTCACCGGCCCCACGAAACTCTACGGTGAGAAGGTGGAAAGCCCAGACATTCGCGCCGGTATGGCGCTCCTGATCGCTGCCTTGGCCGCACCGGGACAGTCCACCATCAGCAACGTGGGGCAGATTGACCGCGGTTACGAACGCGTGGATGAAAAACTGCGTTTATTGGGAGCCCGAATCGAGCGGGCGGTGGAAAAGTAAAAAATAAAACGAGGCGCTTCAAAAGCGCCTCGTTTGCTAAATGCGAATTGCTGCTAGTGCTTTGTTCCGGCCACTTCCAGGAACTGGCTGATGGTTTCGCGCAGCATCTTTTCCGGCAACATGCCCACTTGGGTGTGGACAACCTTGCCGCCATGGATGAACAGCAGCGTTGGGATGCCTTGCACACCGTACTGCATGGCGTATTGCGAGTTCTCATCCGTATTGACTTTGGCAATGATCACTTTGCCGTCAAAATCCTTGGCAATTTTCTCCAGCATGGGGGCGATCATCTTGCAGGGGGTGCACCAGGGGGCCCAGAAATCCACGATTACAGGCAGGGGGTTCTGCAACACGGTCTTCTCGAAGGCGGCATCGGTCACATGAATGGGGTCGCTCATTTTTGCTCCTTATTCGGCGCTTTCGCCGGGTTTTAGAATTTTGTATTCCGACTGGATCTTGGCAGATTTGCCAAGCATGATACCAACAGAACAATACTTCTCTTCCGATAATTCAATGGCCTGTTCCACATCCTTTGGTTTGATATTTTCACCCCACAACAGGTACGTGACCTTGATGTCGGTCCAGATCATCGGGTAATCGTCAGCGCGCTTGGCAGCCACTTTAACCTGCATATCGGTCAATTTGGCGCGTTTCTTCTGCATAATGCCGAGGATATCCACGCCAGTGCAACCGGCCAATCCCACCAGAAGCAATTGCATCGGGCCGACGCCTGGTTTTCCGTCCAGCATGCCCATTTGAACGGTTCCGCCTGCGGCGTTTTGTCCTACGAATGTCATTTCGCCTTTCCAGGCGGCTGTAATTTCGGTCCAACCTTCGCTCATTGTGCCTCCGTGTCGCGGGGAGTATATCACATCTGATGCGGCCAAGGCGAAAAAGTTGCATCATGAAGTATAATCACACGCCTATGGCAGACATATTCTCACGCTGGAAGGAAGGACTTGCCCGGAGCAGCAAGGCGGCATTTGGACGATTGGCCGGTTTGTTTGGCGCGACTGAGATCACCCACGATACGTGGGATGAACTGGAAGCATTGCTCATCCAGGCAGATCTAGGGTTGGAAACCACCGAAGCGGTGCTCGAGTCGCTCCGGGCGGCAGTGCGGACCGGGGGCCTGACACGCGCTTCCGAGCTTCAAGCTCTGCTGGAAGCGGACCTCCGTCAACGGCTGGAGGCGCCTCCTGCGCTCGATTTTTCTTCTAGGCCGACAGTCATTCTGCTGGTGGGTGTCAACGGTTCTGGCAAGACCACGACAGCGGCTAAACTGGGACGCAAGTTTGCTGACGAGGGCAAACACGTGTTGCTTGTCGCCGCTGATACTTTTCGGGCCGCGGCCGTGGACCAGTTGCAGGTCTGGGCTGAACGGCTGGACCTGCCAGTGGTGGCCGGGCAGATGGGGTCCGACCCCGGCGCGGTCGTCTTCGATGGCATCCAGTCGGCCACCTCGAAGAATTACGATATAGTCCTGGTGGACACGGCGGGGCGTTTGCACACCCGCTTCAACCTGATGGAAGAATTGAAGAAAGTACATCGTGTGGCTGGTAAAGCCTTACCGGGCGCTCCGCATGCTGTCTGGCTGGTGCTGGATGCTACCACCGGGCAAAATGCCCTGGCCCAGGCGCGGGCGTTCAAGGATGCTGTTCATGTGACCGGGGTGATTCTGGCAAAGCTCGACAGTTCGGCGCGTGGAGGGATGGCATTTGCCATCAAGCAGGAACTTGGCTTGCCGGTCCTGTTCGCTGGTTTGGGCGAAAAGGCCGAAGACCTGACGCCTTTCGATCCAGACGCGTTCGTGAAAGGCATTCTGGACCAATGAGCCGCCTGTACTGGGTGCGCCATGGCGAGAGTTACGTCAACCTGACCAAGGAATTCTCTCATCGTCTCGTGGACAAGCCGCTGACTCCAAAAGGTGTTTTACAAGCCCGGCAGACAGCGGAGTATTTCGCCAGAAAAGATGTTGCCGCCATTTACTGTTCTCCATTGATACGGGCAACAGAGACGGCGCAGATCATTGGCGAGCGGATCGGGTTGCCTGTCAGCCTGCTGGAAAACTTCCGTGAACTTGATGATGGTGACCTGGAAAAACAGCCGCCCAGCCCCGAAGCCTGGGCAACCTTTTTCGGGGTGATCGATGCCTGGAAGGCGGGCAACTTTCATGCGTCTTTTCCCGGCGGGGAAGATTATTACACCTTGCGGGCTCGCATAAAGGCCGGGCTCAAGACCGTTGTTGAGAGCCATCCAGGCCAGCCAGTGCTGGTTGTGGCACACGGTGGTTCGTTTGCTGCTACTATTCAGGCTTGGTGCGCGGACGCGGCCTGGGTTGAGGGTCGCCCCGTGGATAATTGCGCTATCACCGAGATCGAAACGGGAATCGTGGACAGCGAAATATGCGGTGAGCTGATTCGCTGGGCAGATGTAGGTCATTTGCAAGGCGAAGCTGCGCGGATCGTTTCTGGCTTGCCAGATGGGGTAAAGTGGAGATAGCCAAGATGTCGGATACATTCGCTGAAATCGTTAAATTAGAAAAGGCTGCACTGGACCGTTGGGGCAAAGGCGATCCTTCCGGTTTCCTGGAGATCAGCGCTCCGGATGTGGTTTACTTCGACCCCTATCAGGAAATGCGCATTGACGGACTGGACGCGCTGACGGCGTATTACGAGTCCATCCGTGGCCAGGTCTATTTTGATCGCTTCGAACTGCTTAATCCCCGCCTCCATCAGGTTGGCGACTTGGCAGTGTTGACATTCAATTATGCCTCCTATACTGGTGACCAGGTTTCGCGTTGGAACTGTACCGAAGCTTACCGACGCGAACTGGATGGCCGCTGGTTGATCGTCCAGACGCACTGGTCGTACACGAATGTTTTCAAATACAGGAAAGGTTAGGTTTTCTGATGCAGGATTTGCTTGCCCGCTTACAAACTGCAGGGGATGTGCTTCGACAACTCATGGAGCGTCTTTGACTTACCTGCTAAAGAATCCCAACTCGTAGAACTCGAAAAAGAAGTCAATGCCCCGAACTTTTGGGACGATCCCAGTCATGCCCAGCAGATAAGCAAGACTGCTGCCAACCTGCGCGACTTGGTGGACGATTGGCGCGGCTTCGAGCGCCGCTTGAAGGACGCAGTTGAACTGGCCGAACTGGATGACGAATCTCTGCGCGTGGACCTCGAAACGGAGATCGTTGGTCTGGAGGCTGAACTCCAGAAACGTTCATTTGCGGCCATGCTCTCTGGGCCGTATGACGAAGGCGATGCCCTGCTTGCCATCCATGCCGGGGCGGGTGGGACCGATTCGCAGGATTGGGCTGCCATGCTCATGCGCATGTTCCTGCGTTGGGCCGAACAACACGGCTATCAAACTGATATCCTCGATACCACCGAAGGGGAAGAAGCGGGTATCAAGTCCGTGACCATTTCAGTCAGCGGCAAGTATGCTTATGGGTATCTGCGCTCCGAGAAGGGTGTACACCGTCTGGTGAGACTTTCGCCATTCGATGCGGCCCACCGGCGGCACACCTCGTTCGCTCTTGTGGAGATCCTCCCCCAGGTTGCCTTCGATAGCCCCGAGGTCCAGATTGATCCTTCAGAGATCAAGATGGATGTGTTCAAATCCTCCGGTGCGGGCGGGCAAAATGTCCAGAAGAATGCCACGGCCATCCGCCTGACCCACATCCCGACTGGCATCGTGGTAACTTGCCAGAACGAGCGTTCGCAGACCCAGAACCGCGAGTTTGCCATGCGCATCCTGCGCGCTCGTTTGCTGGAAATCAAGAAGACTGAGCGGGAAGAAGAGATTGCTGTGTTACGTGGCGAGTATACCAAGGCGGAATGGGGAAGCCAGATTCGCTCCTATGTGCTGCATCCTTATCAAATGGTCAAAGATCACCGCACTGAGCATGAGACCGGTAACACACAGGCCGTGCTTGACGGCGATTTGGACGGTTTCATGGAAGCCTATCTGCGGGGCTGAAGTTTAGGCTTGACGCTTAAATACTTCGTGCTATAATCAGCCCGCTTAAGCCGAAATTATTGTAGTGATGAAACTATTCATTGCTGCACCAGAAGGAGTTAGAAATGCCCCCTCATCCAAAGCGTAAACACTCGAGTGGTCGTCGCGACCGCCGCCGCTCTCAGGACGCCTTGAGCGCCGAGAATTTGGTTGCTTGCGCCAACTGCGGAACCATGATTCTGCGGCACACGGTATGTCTGAATTGCGGTCACTACAGGGGCCGCGAAGTGCTCGAGATCAAAAAAGAAGACAAGAAAAAGTCATAACTTTGCTTACGAAACAGGCCGTGAATTTCACGGCCTGTTTTTTTATTAATATTGGGGAAATTCTATTTTTCCGACAAAATGTCTTTGAAATATCCGTCGGCCAGCATTTGTGTAAAGATCGTCACGATTTCCGGGTCAAAAAGAATGCCAGCCTGCGAGCGCAGGTAATTGATGGCGTCAGTTTCAGTAGTGCCTTTTCGATAAGGGCGGTCGCTTACCAGGGCATCGAAAGCATCGGCTACAGCAAAGATGCGTGCCAGCAAGGGAATTTCTTTTTCCCGCATGCCAAGCGGATAACCGGTGCCATCCCAGCGTTCGTGATGGTAACGGATCACTGTAGTGGTTTCAGCCAGGAAGGGAACCTGTTCAATGATGCGCGCACCGATTTCGGGATGCTGGCGCATATAAAGCCATTCTTCCTCATCCAAGGGACCAGGTTTGAGCAGGATGGCATCGGAAACGCCAATCTTGCCAATATCGTGGAGAAGAGCGCCGCGTTCCAGTGCTTTGATCTGTTTGTAGGTCAGGCCGAGTGCTTCTCCCAGCAAGCTGGCAATCCGTCCCACACGGGCGCTGTGACCTTCTGTTTCTCGGTCGCGTGCATCGAGTGCGGAGATGAGAGCGCCCAGCGTTTGATCGTAGGTTTTTTCCAATTCATTGTAAGCTGCTTCCAACTGGTGTGCCTGGTTGCGGGTTTGGGTGAGCAGCATGGAGCGTTCGAGCGCAACCGTGGCCTGGTTGACCAGAGTTTGCAGGTTGGACGAGTATCGTGAGTTGTACCAGCGTCCCTCGGGGATGTCGAGCCACAGGGCACCATAGACCCGGTGCGGGGTCTGGAGCGGTATGCAAATCTTGCTGGCAAAACGGTCGTCGGAGATGATGAGTGTTTGGCCGGTCTGAAGTGCCTGCTGGATCATTTGATGCGGGTGCGATGTCCCGGCCTGAATCCCGTTGGCATCCACCTCCACTTGAGCTTGCACCTGATTGTCAGGGGTAAAGAGCACGATCCCGGTCAGGGAGGCACGCCCCATTTTGAAAGCGGTCTCGGCAATGAATTCTGCTGCCTGCGTCAGGTCCTGGGCTTCCATGATGTGCGTACTCAATTGATAGAGCAGTGTGGCAGTGTGCAGTGTGGAACGTAATTCCTGATAGAGCCAGGTGCTTTCAATTGCGGCGGCGGCTTGGGATGCGATCAGGTTGGCAAGCGACTCGTCGTTTTCGGTAAAAGAAGGTTGTCCTTGTTTTCCAAAAGCCAGTATCACCCCGATATTTAACTGGTGCAAGCGAATAGGGAATGCAAGCATTCCGCGTAAGGAAGTTTGTTCGCTCTTGACGTGTGCGGTTACGGTGGACTTTTTCAGGTCGCGAATTCGCAGGCTGTGATTGGCGTTCAGTGTTGCCTGAATGATAGGGTCTTTTTCGGGGTTCTTTTTTAGAGCGCGCAGGAGTTGTGGTGCGTTACCTGAGTGGGCGGTGCGGGTGAAATTCCCTTCATGGTCCAACAATGTAACAAAGGTAAAACGCGCTTCGAGAGTTTTTCTCGCAATAACGGCTACTTGTTCGATAACGGCTTCTGTATCCAGCAGAGTGGACAGAGTAATTCCGGCCTGGATCAGTTCGGTCAGGCGTTGGTGATAGTTGGAACGTTCCCAGGCTCCTACCAACTGCTCGGCAACGATTTCCAATGTGGCAGAGTCTGACAGATTGAATACATTGATATCCGGATGATCGACGGTCAACATGCCTTTCAGGTTTCCATGTTGCATAAGAGGAATGATCATTTCCGAAAGGCAGGTATGGTTTTCGAAGCCGATGTAATCCGGCTCGACGCGCGTATCGTTTACCACGATTGTTTTCCGCTGGCGCGCCGAACGCCCGATCAGACCGACGTCTGCACTTTGGCGGTATGAGGGGGGCAGGCAGGTACGCGCATCCCCGGCAATAGCCAGGGCAACGAACTCCTTGTGATCGGCATCATATGTCAAGACAGCTACAAGATTACAGTTCAGAGCACGTTGTACTGCATTGACCACCAATTGCGCAGCCACAGGTTGATCGAGCACGGTTTTCAATTGCTGTTCCACTTCGCTCAACAGCGCAAGCTGGGCCGAACGTTTTCGTTCGGCCCCCAGGATGCTGTTTAGCATGCGGATTTGTTGTTCCTGCTGAACGATCCGTTCTCTCAGAAGTTCGTTTTCCCCCCGGCCAAACAGATGGAACCTTTCAAGCCGCTTCCGCAAACTGGAAAGTGGCCTGTTCTTCCTGCGCTGACGTTGGGTATTCTGGTCGGGCATACAGTGCTGTGAAGCATAGCATAGGAAACGGTAATTTACAATCCTTTTAGGGAGTTAAGATATAATTTACTTGTTAACGTTTTAACAATTCGGAGGCGTATGCAGATTACTTTGGAATTGATTGACCGTGTTGCGGGGGCGATTCGTTCCAGAATCAAGATCCAGCCTGAATTTGGTTTGATTTTGGGAACCGGCCTGGGGGGGCTGGCGGATTCTATTCAGGATGCTGTTGTAATTCCTTACGGCGATTTACCGGATTGGCCGATTTCGACCGTGCAGGGACATGCAGGACGACTCGTTGTGGGTTACCTGGAAGGCAAGCCGGTCCTTGTCATGCAAGGACGTATTCATTATTATTAAGGCTATACCATGCAGCAGGTGACCTTGCCGGTGCGCGTGA
>CAZRCR010000061.1:0-8150 GCA_964598615.1 uncultured Anaerolinea sp. | reverse complement strand
GGTCGGTGCGGCAGTACACACTGACCAGCTTCTCCAGCGCTCCACGGTCCTGGAAGAACGTGAACGGCTGGCACGTGACCTGCATGATTCGGTCACCCAATCCCTGTACGGGCTGGCCACCCTGGCCGAAGCGGGCAGGATGAATCTCGAGTCCGGCGACCTGCAAACCAGTTCCCGCCTGCTGACCCGCGTGGGGCAGACCACCCGCCAGGTGATCCGCGAGATGCGCCTGTTCCTGTACCAGTTGCGGCCGTCCGCGCTCGAACAGGCCGGCCTGGTTGGCGCCCTCGAACTGCGGCTGGCGGCAGTGGAAGGCCGCTCCGATGTGCAGATCGCGCTGGATGCCGATGAAAGCATACTCCTGCCGCCGGAGGTCGAGACCGCCCTGTACCACATCGCCCAGGAAGCCCTCAACAATGCCCTCAAGCACGCCGCCGCCAGCCAAGTCAGCGTTCGGCTGGCGCGCACCGGGGCTGGCATGGCCATGGAAATCACGGACAATGGGCGCGGCTTCGACCCGGAACATGCCAACAACGGCGGCATGGGATTGGATAACATGCGGGTACGCGCCCAATCGATCGGGGCCACGCTCGAGGTCCATTCCCGGCCCGGGAACGGGACCCGCGTAAGTGTCCGAATGGAGAAGCTGACATGACCGATACACCGTTACGCATCCTGATCGCTGACGACCATGCCATCGTGCGAGAGGGACTGGAAGCCGTCCTGAGCACCCGGCCGGACCTGGAACTGGTTGGTGCAGCGACCAACGGTCTGGAAGCTGTGAATCTGGCCGAAAAGCTCCACCCGGATGTGATTCTGATCGATCTGGTAATGCCGCAGATGGATGGCCTGACTGCCATCCAGTCGATCCGGACAGCCAACCCGCAGGCACGCATCCTCGTCCTGACCAGCTTCGCCGACGATGAACGCGTCTTCCCGGCCATCAAAGCCGGGGCAATGGGCTACCTGCTCAAGGATACCCTGCCGGAGGATCTGGTTCAGGCGATCCACAATGTGGCAGAGGGGAAAGTCTCACTGCACCCGGAGATCGCCCGGCGCATGTTGCAGGAGATCCACCAGCCATCCGAACACCCCCTCGGCCTGCTGACCGAGCGGGAACGGGAGACCCTGTGCCGAATCGCCGAAGGTCTCTCGAACCAGGAGATCGCTGCTACGATGGGCATTCATGAGAACACGGTGGCAAAGTACGTCAGCGCGTTGCTCGGCAAACTCGGCCTGACCAGCCGAACCCAGGCCGCTCTCTACGCCATCCGCACCGGGTTGGTAAAGCAAAAGTAACTCCGCTCATCGTCATTGGTTAGATCTGCAAAGGCCTCCAACCGGAGGTCTTTACTCTGTTTGGGGGACATTCGCGAAGTTTTTAACCAGAATCACAATCCATTTTTTTGCATTACAAGCCGGTCTGGGGTTGGTTAAAGTCACATCATGGCGAAAAGTATCTCCAGTTTCCTGATCGTTTCCGAAGCCAGACGCCTGTGCGACAGCCTGCGGGTGCTCCTGAAGTCCTGCTACCCCGACCTGCCGATCGATGAGGCCAGGACTGGCGCGGCAGCGCTGCGGCGGGTAGCCGAAGATCCGCATACCCTGGTGCTGCTGGATGCAGACCTATCAGGCGGGCAGGTCTGGCAGGTTTTGGGTGATATGGGCGGGAACTGCCTGGTATTGGCACATTCTTTGGAACAGCAAAAACGGGCCGGGGAGACCGGCGCAAAAGCGATCCTGCTCGATGGTTTCACGGCTGAAGGTTTATATAGCGCGGTGAAATCAGGCGTGGAAGGTTGATCCATAGAAATTTTTTATTTCAAGGTGACTCTATGAAAAAAACTGACATTAAACGCTCTCTTCGCACTATCCTTGTCCGACTGGGGTTGGTTTCCCTGATGCTGGCCGGACTGTTGGCCGCCGCTCCAATGGGAACAGCGCGTGCTGCCAGCACCTGGACGGTCACCAAGACGGCCGATACCAGCGACGGCACCTGCGACAGCGATTGTTCCCTGCGTGAAGCCATTGCGGCGGCGTCCTCTGGCGACACGATCGTGTTCACCAGTACGCTTTCCGGAGGGACCATCACCCTGTCTTCGACGCTGGCGCCCGCCACGAACGTGACCATCGACGGTTCCGCCCTGGCTTCGCCGGTCACCATCAGCGGCGGGACGACGGTGCGCGTCTTCTCCATCGGCAGCGGCGTGAGCGTTGCCTTGAACGGGCTGAAAATCAACAACGGCACCGTGACCGGGGCTGGGGGCGCCATCTCGAACGCTGGTACGCTCAGCGTGACGAACAGCACCTTCTTCAACAACCGGGCCAGCACCAACGGGGGCGCCATCTACAATACCGGTACGCTCACCGTGACTGGCAGCACCTTCCTGACCAACACGGCCACTTCGGGGTCGGGCGGCGCGATTTACAATACCGGCAGCCTAACCTTGACGAACGACACTTTCAACCAGAGCCGGGCGGCGTCAGGTTCTGGCGGCGCGGTGTACAACTCGGGCAGCACCCTGGTCTTGAACAACAACACATTCTACGGGGGCAGGGCAGCAAGCGGGTCCGGCGGCGGGATTTACAACGCTGCGGCGGCCGGTACGCTGACGATCCACAATACCATCGTCACCGGCAGCCTGGCCGGCGGCAACTGCGCCGGCAGCATGAGCGCTTTCAGTGGGGCGAATAACCTGGCGAATGATGCCACTTGCGGTTCGAGCTTCACCAACTCAGCATCCATCAACCTGGGCACTTTCGGCAGCAACGGCGGTTCCACCCAGACCATCCCGCTCTTGAGCAGTTCCGTGGCGCTCAACGCCGGTTCGGGCTGCGAAGCGACCGACCAGCGCGGCGTCAGCCGTCCGCAGGGTTCGGCCTGCGACATTGGCGCTTACGAGCAACAGCTTCCCACGGCGGTGACCGGTTCCGCTTCCACGATTGGCTATGATACAGCCACCCTGGCCGGAACGGTGAATGCCAACAACGCCAGCACGACGGTCTTCTTCCAATACGGCGAAACTGACAGCTATGGCACGTCTGTTGCCGCCAGCCCGTCCACGGTCACGGGCGGCAGCGATACCAGCGTCAGCGTGGTTCTCAGCGACCTGACACCCGGCACCACCTATCACTACCGGGTGACGGGACAGAACCTGGCCGGTACCGCCTACGGCAGCGATGCCACCTTCACCACGGTCTATTGTGAAGCGGCCGTCACTGTGACCAACACCAATGACAGCGGCTCCGGGTCGCTGCGCCAGGCGATTGCAGATATCTGCCCCGGCGGGACAATCACCTTCGACGCTGATTACACCATTACACCAAGCAGCGAACTGTCCATTGGCAAGAACATGATCATCGATGGCTCGGGGCATACCATCACAGTGAGCGGCGGGGGCAGCCACCGGGTGTTCCATGTCGGCAATGTGACAGCCACCCTCAAAAACCTGACCATTGCCAATGGGAAGCTCACCGGCGGCGGGGGCGGGATTTACCTTTATTACGGGACCCTGAACCTCAGCAACGTTACGCTTTCAGGCAACTCGGCCGCGGACCCCATGTACAGCGGCGGCGCCATCTACAATTATTACGGAACCCTGAATATCAGCAACAGCATTTTTTCGGGGAACACCGCCACGAATAACGGCGGCGGAACAGGCGCAGCCGGGGCCATCTTTAACGACTCGGGGACGGTGAATATCGTCAGCAGCACTTTCTCCGGCAACACGGCCAGCAACGCCTCCGGCTCGAGCGCCGGCGGCGCGATTTACAACTTTGGGACGCTGACGGTCAGCGCCAGCACGTTCTCCGGCAATAACGCCACCGCCTCCAGCGGCAGTATCGCCGGCGGCATCGTGAATGCATCGTCGGCCATACTGGCAACCATCCAGAATACGATCCTGAGCAACAACCAGTCCGGGTCCAATTGCGCCGGGTCCTTCACGGACGGCGGCTACAATCTGGAATGGGGCGCAGGCGCGGCCAGCGCCACCTGCGGTTTCGGGACAACGTCAGCCGACCCGCTCCTGAGCGTGTTGGGCGATTACGGCGGTTCCACCCGGACCTTTGCCCTGCTGCCCGGTTCCGCGGCGATTGATTCCGGTTCGGGCTGCGCCTCCACCGACCAGCGCGGCGAGAGCCGCGTGGGCGCCTGTGACGTCGGCGCGTTCGAGTC
Source organism: uncultured Anaerolinea sp. (assembly GCA_964598615.1). GTDB lineage: Bacteria > Chloroflexota > Anaerolineae > Anaerolineales > Villigracilaceae > UBA877. Next base: position 3,973 of record CAZRCR010000061.1, on the reverse strand, counting down.
GCAGGGCTTCACCCTGGCGACCAGCGACGGGGATGAGCAAAGCACGCCCATCGGTACAGCCTTCGCCGATCCGCTCGAAGTGACCGTCACGGCGGACAATTCGGTCGAACCGGTGGACGGCGGCCTGGTCACCTTCACGCCCCCGGCTTCCGGGGCAAGCGCCGCGCTCGCCACCAGCCCGGCGGCGATCTCCGGCGGTCTCGCCAGCGTGAGCGCGGTTGCCAATGGGAATGTTGGCAGCTATCTTTTTGACGCCGATACAGCCGGGGCATCCGAGCCAGTGGCCTTCTCGTTGACGAACACCGATATCAGCGCGCCCACCGTCACCACCGGCGCCGCCACAGACATCACCTCCTCCAGCGCCACCCTGAACGGCACGGTCAACGCCAACGGCGCCAGCACCGACGTCACCTTCGAGTACGGGGCGGACACCTCCTACGGCGCGACCGTCACCGCGACCGGCAGCCCGGTGAGCGGTGTGACCGACACGGCGGTCAGCTATGCCCTGAGCGGCCTCACGCCCAACACCACCTACCACTTCCGCGCCGTGGGTGAGAACGCCGCTGGGGCAACGGACGGGGCCGACGCCAGCTTCACTACACCCTGCCTCAGCGCCGTCACCGTCACGAACGCCAACGACAGCGGCGCCGGGTCCCTGCGCCAGGCCATCGCAGACGTGTGTGCAGGCGGGACGATTGACTTCGCCGCCGATTACACCATCCACCTGTCCAGCCAGTTGTCCATCTCCCAAAACCTGACCATCACTGGCAGCGGCCATAGCATCACCATCAGCGGCGACAGCGATAGCAACGGATCTTGCGATGTGCGTGTCTTTTATATCGATCCTGCTAGCGGTACGGTTACTTTGGACCATCTTACGATTACCCGGGGCTATGACTCAAATGGTGGTGGCATCTACAACACAGGCAGCTTGGCGGTGACGAACAGTACCTTCTCTGGCAACATCAGCAGCAACGGCGGCGGCATCTACAACACGGGTTGGCTGACCGTAAGGTACAGTACCTTCTCTGGAAACCAGTCACTAGGCCTCGGCACCTATAGCGGCGGCGGCGGCATCTACAACTATTCCGGCATACTGACGGTAACGAACAGCACCTTCTCTGGCAATAGAGCAAGGAGGTTTGGCGGCGGCATATATGGTATGCCCGGTATATCCCTAACCATAAACAACAGTACCTTCTCTGGCAACAGCAGCGACTACGGCGGCGGCATCTACACCTCAGGGTCGTTGACGGTAACGAACAGCACCTTCTCTGGCAACACCAGCACCCCCGGCAGCGGTGGCAGCGGCATTTACAAAAATCCGGGGGGTGTGCTGATATTGACGAATAGCATCCTGGTTAGTAATACCGCCCCCAATTGCTACGGCATCAGCTCCTCTGAATCGAACAACCTGGTGAATGATAGTTCCTGCGGCAGCAGCGCTACCGCTTCATCAGCCATCCGGCTCGGCACGCTGGGCAATTATGGCGGCGACACGCAGACCATCCCGCTCTTGCCCGGCTCTGCAGCCATCAATGCAGGAAACAGCAGTAACTGTCTCACGACCGACCAGCGCGGCCTGAGCCGCGTGGGCACCTGCGACATCGGCGCGTTCGAGTCGCAAGGCTTCACGCTGGCAATCAGCGGCGGGGATGGGCAGAGCACGCCCATCAACACGGAATTCCCCCTCCCGCTGGCAGTCACCGTCACCGCCAGCAACCCGGTCGAGCCGGTGGACGGCGGTGTGGTCACCTTCACACATCCGGCTTCCGGGGCGAGCGCGGCGCTCGCTACCAGCCCGGCCGCGATCTCCGGCGGCGCGGTCTCCGTCACGGCCACGGCCAACGCCACGGGCGGCACGTACAATGTGACTGCCAGCACGACCGGCGCGACGAATGTCGGCTTCTCGCTGACGAATACCACCAACAGCGCTCCCACGGTTGCCAATCCCATCGCCAATGTGACCGTGGACGAGGACGCCGCCGATACCCCCCTGGACCTGTCCTCCGTCTTTGCCGACGTGGACATCGCCGACGGCGACAGCCTGACCCTGTCTGTGGAAGGCAACACCAATCCCGCGCTGCTGCCCCCCACCCTGACCGGCACCACCCTGACCCTCGACTACCTGGCAGACCAGAACGGCACAGCCACCATCACGGTCCGCGCCACCGACACGGAAGGTGCCTACGTGGAAGATTCCTTCCTGGTCACGGTCAATGCCGTCGACGACGCGCCCACCGCCCTGGCTCTGTCGAATGCCGGCCTCCAGGAAAACCTGGCTGCCGGTACGCTGGTCGGCAGCCTGAGCACCACCGACATCGACACCGGCGACACCTTTAGCTACTCCCTGGTCAACGGCGGGACCTCCTGCCCCGGCACCGATAACGCCAGCTTCCAGGTCCCGAGCGGGACCGACCGGCTCGAAAACGCCTCCGCCTTGGATTACGAGACGAAGGCCAGCTACGCGATCTGCGTCCGCACCACCGACAGCGGCGGCCTGACCTTCAACCAGCCGTTCACCATCACCGTCACGGACGTGGACGATACCCTTCCCGGCGTAACGTCCATCCTGCGCCAGAATCCGGTCGCCAGCCTTACCAACGCCGTCAGCGTGACCTTCCGCGTCACCTTCAGCGAAGACGTCCAGAACGGCGGCCCGACCGATTTCGTCCTGACCACCACCGGCACGGCGACCGGCACGATCGATGCGGTCGTCATCCAGTCCGCCAGCGTCTACGACGTGGCCGTCACCGGCGTGGGCGGAAACGGCACCCTCGGTTTGACCTTCGCCGCGACGAATGATATCGCCGACCTTTCCGGCAACCTGCTCGGCGCCAGTCCGGCCATTGGGACGTACGAGACTTACGTGATCGACAACACGCCCATCGAAATTGCCCTGACCGGCGGCGTGGTGGGCAACCCCGGCACGCTGGAGATCGTCGACCTGGGCGTTTACCAGAGCCACTTCACCCAGATCGTCGTCACCTTCACTGCCGACGCTTACAACCCGGCTGGCAACACCGACACGGACGATGTCACTAACCCGGAGAACTACCTGCTGCTCCAACCCGGCCCGGATGGCGAGTACGACACCCCAGGCTGCTCCGCCTATGCCCTGGATGGCCCGTACGACGACGATATCCAGGTCCCGACCGGCCCCGTGACTTACAGCAACACCGACGGGTACGTGTCCACCGTGACGGTCAACGGCGGCATGCCCCTGCCCAGCGGAAATTACCGCCTGTACATCTGCGGTTCGACTTCCATCACTGACCTGGTGGGCAACGAACTGAACAACGGGCTGGATACGGTACTGGACTTCACCATCACCGACCCGGTCACTGCGGTCTCCATCCCATCCACCGGCTTCGCCCCGGACCGGGTAACTGCCCTGCCCGAACAGACGGTGGCCTACACCCGGAGCGACCTGTGGCTCGAGATCCCCAAACTCGGCGTGAAGATGGACATCGTCGGTGTCCCGCAGGTGGATGGTGAATGGGACGTCTCCTGGCTGGGCAACAACGCTGGCTGGTTGAACGGCAGCGCCTATCCCACCTGGAACGGCAACTCGGTGCTGACCGGGCACGTGGTGGACGCCAACGGCAAAGCCGGTCCGTTCCGTTACCTGAACACGCTCTGGTACGGGGACCAGGTCATCATCCACGCCGGTGGGGCGCAGTACGTGTACGAGGTCCGCAGCGTGACGCAGGTGGGTCCCGGCAGCACGGCGCAATTGCTGAAGCACGAAGACCTGCCCTGGGTGACGCTGGTCACCTGCCGCGGCTACGACGAGACCACCGGCACCTACAGGTATCGTGTGCTCGTAAGAGCAGTACTCGTGGCAGTGAAGTAACCGTTCTCCTCCCGAAGGTTTGGAACCTTCGGGAGTTTTTTATGAGGCGGTAGAGCCATGGGATAGGGCGGATGGCTTCCATTCCAACTTATTTCACCCCATGTCGATTTTCCATTC
>CAZRCR010000060.1:0-8190 GCA_964598615.1 uncultured Anaerolinea sp. | reverse complement strand
GGACAGGTAGGTTGGGGTCTCGCCATGATATTCCCCGAGATACTCCGACCTGTCTGGAGCGGGCTTATCATTTTTATCTTATGGGCATTGTTTGTCATCACTGGCTTTGGCCTGTGGAAGCCCATCGAGAATTGGCTTTTGGCACAGGCCGGGGAGCCGGTCGCGCGTGACCTGCAGCCTGTCGCGTCCAAGATGGATGCTTCTCCGGCAACTGAAGAACCGGTCGTTTCGCCGCTACCCGGCAGCCTTACTGCCTCGATGGCAAGAAAACCGGCCTCCAAGCCGCTCCCGCCGGAATTTCGCAAATCATTCAAAGTTGCCGAGCAAAAGGACAGTCGCCCTGCCGAGCCGAAGCCGCGTGACGAGCATCTGCCTCCACTCAACACCCTGCTTGGGGAACAAGCTGTTCGGCCTGATGAGCGCACCATCAACCAGACTGCGGGCTTGATCGAAAAGGCCCTCTCTGAGTTCGGTATCCCGGCCAAAGTGGTCGGCTTCCGCATCGGGCCAACAGTCACACAGTTCGCTGTTCAGCCGGGCTTCATCCGTAAGGGCAACGAGGAAGATGCCCAACAGATGAAGGTTCGTGTGGCGCAAATCGCCAGCCTGCAAAAGGATCTGGCCCTGGCGCTCTCGGCTGAGCGGTTGCGCATCGAAGCCCCCGTTCCAGGACGTGGCTACGTTGGGATCGAAGTGCCCAACCCCCGGTCCGCGGTGGTGCGCCTGCGCCCGTTGCTGGAAACGGAAGCCTTCGCCAAGATTACGTCCCCGCTGGCAGTGGCGCTTGGTCGCGATGTCTCCGGCAATCCATTGGTGGCCGATTTGGCGCGTATGCCTCACCTGCTGATCGCTGGTACGACCGGCTCTGGCAAATCGGTTTGTATCGCGGCCCTGGCAACCTGTCTTGCCATGAGTAATGCTCCTGAAGATTTGCGCATGGTTATGATCGACTCGAAGATGGTGGAACTGATCCGCTTCAACGGTTTGCCACATCTGTTCGGGAAGGTAGAAACGGATGTAACGCGCATCCTGGGCGTGTTGCGCTGGGTGGTGGTGGAAATGGAGCACCGTTACAAGTTGCTCGAGGCTGCCAAAGCGCGTGATATTGATGCATACAACCGTGCTCTACAACGCCGCAAGGACACTCAGACTCTGCCTCGTATCGTAGTGCTGATCGACGAACTGGCTGACCTTATGATGTCGGCGCCTGACCAGACCGAGCACAACCTTGTGCGCTTGGCACAGATGGCGCGTGCCACCGGTATCCACCTGGTGGTGGCGACTCAACGCCCAAGCACGGATGTGGTGACAGGTCTCATCAAGGCCAACTTCCCGGCCCGTCTGGCATTTGCTGTGGCATCCGGCGTGGACAGCCGTGTTATCCTCGATCTGCCGGGTGCGGAAACTCTGCTTGGGCGCGGCGATATGCTCTTTCTGAATCCCGAAGTAGGGAATCCCCTGCGTGCCCAGGGTGTGTTGGTCACCGACCAGGAGATTGAACGCGTGATCGCCCATTGGCAGAAGATCCTTCCTGAGAAGGATGTCCGTCCACCGTGGGAGAGTATGCTCAATGAGTCCATTGAGGAAGATAATGACCAGGTTCTGGTCGAACAAGCCATCACGGTCTTGAAGAAGGAACAGCGCGCCAGTGCATCCATGCTCCAGCGTCGTTTGCGGATCGGCTACCCGCGAGCTGCTCGTTTGCTCGATCAGTTGGAGGATATGGGGGTGGTGGGCCCATCCCAGGGAGGCGGACGCGATCGCGAGGTCCTGGTTGATCCGGATGAAGATAATTCTGAAGAGGGGGAGGATGCTTAGTCATCCTTCGGGTTGTTAATTCCCCGCAAGGCAGTCCAATTTGCGTTTATGGTATGATTGCCACGCTTTTGGCATTCTGAAAGGATTTTACGTTGACCGATTCTCCTGAGAAGAAACTGTCTTTTACCGACAAGATGCGTGTCTGGTTCCGCTGGTACCTGACCCCGATTGCTGGATTTTTTAACAAGCTGGGTATTCGTCCAAACACGGTCACCATCATCGGTTTGCTTGGTACGATCGGTGTGGCAGTATTGGTTGCTCTAGGACACATGACCTGGGCTGGTATTCTCCTGCTTATCATGGGCCCGGTGGATGCCATGGATGGCGCGTTGGCTCGCCTGCGCAAGGAAGTCAGCGACTGGGGTGCATTTGTCGACTCGGTTACCGACCGATATTCTGAACTTTTCATTTTCCTGGGTTTCACGATTTTCTATCTGTTCCAGGCCAATCCAACCGGGGTGTTGCTGGCTTATCTGGCGGCGGCCGGTTCGATACTCACCTCGTATACCAAAGCACGTGCTGATGCATCCAAACTGGATGCCAATGTAGGCTTATTGACGCGGGTTGAACGCTATGTAGTTTTGATCCCCGCTCTTGTTCTGAGTTTCCTGTGGCCGCCCCTGCCTATCGTGGCGCTTGTCATTATTGCCATCTTTGGCAATTTCACGGCGTTGCAGCGTATCCTGCGTGTACGCGAGGATGCCCACCGCCGAATGAAATCCCAATCTTAGGAGTTACCCATGCCTGATGGTTTTGATATTCCATTGCCGTTCAACCTGCCGGATTTCCACGTTTATTTTTATGGCATCCTGATCACCCTGGGTGTTGTTGCGGCAGCTTTTCTTGGACAGGCCGAGGCCAAGCGCCGCGGTTTCGATCCGGAATTCATTTGGGATGCGCTGTTTTGGGTGGTGCTGGCCGGGATTGTGGGAGCGCGGCTTTGGCACATCTTCACTCCGCCTCCCAGTATGCTGGTGACCGATTCCGCCACCGGCGAACTGGTCAACCCGTATTTTGCAGGCGGTTACCCTCATTTCTTGGACATGCTCAATGTACGCAATGGCGGACTGGGTATTCCTGGTGCAGTGATCGGGGGCGGACTGGCTTTATGGCTCTACTGCCGCAAGAAGAAAATCTCTTTCCTCACCTGGGCGGATGTGGTTGTTCCGGGCGTGGCGCTTGCTCAAGCGATTGGGCGTTGGGGCAACTTCTTCAATCAGGAAGTCTATGGTCTTCCCACAGATTTGCCCTGGAAGATTTATATCGATCCTTTGCACCGGGTAGCTGGTTACACTCAATATGAATATTTCCACCCATTGTTCCTGTATGAATCCGTCTGGAACCTGCTCAATATGGCAGTCCTTCTTTGGGCGGCGCGGCGTTTCGAGAAGTGGCTCAAGCCGGGTGACTTGTTTCTGTTCTATATGATCTTCTATGGTGTTGGTCGTTTCTCTCTCGAATTTCTCCGTCTGGACTCTGCCCAGGTGGGCGGCATCAACTTCAACCAGTATTTCATGCTGGCAGTTGCTTTGGTGGCGGGGTTGCTCATCTTCCTGAACCACCGACTGCGCCGTAAAGCTGGCTAGTTGTCGAATGACGACCTTGCCCGGTAGGGTCGGGTCGTCATGCGTTTAAAGGTGACACTATGATACGAACGGAAGATCTAAGCAAGCAGTTTGGCGATTATTGGGCTGTGGATGGCGTCACATTGGATGTGCGCCCCGGCCAAGTGCTGGCGCTCCTGGGGCAGAACGGCGCCGGGAAGACAACCACCGTGCGCATGTTGACCTCTGTCCTGGCACCCAGCCGGGGGCGGGCACTCATTGCTGGGTATGACGTGGTTGAGCAGCCTGAAAAGGTGCGTGCATCGGTGGGAGTGTTGACTGAACAACATGGTCTCTACCTGCGCATGACCGGAGCAGAATATCTTGATTTCTATGGCAAGGTTTATCGACTTGACACGGCTGACCGTCAGAGGCGCAGTAATGAATGGCTGGAATACTTTGGTCTGGCCGAAGCGGCCAAACGCCCCATCGGCCAATATTCCAAAGGTATGCGCCAGAAACTGGCACTAGCCCGCACGCTCCTGCATACCCCGCCTGTGCTCCTGCTTGATGAGCCCACTTCGGCCATGGACCCAGAATCGGCACAGTTGGTGCGCAATGCCATTGCCAGTCTGCGCTCCGAACAGCGCTCCATCATCATTTGTACTCACAATCTGGTGGAGGCCGAGATGCTGGCCGATAAGATCGCCATCATTTACCGCGGACGGATCCTGTCGCATGGGACGGTGGATGAGATGAAGCGGTCACTCCTGGGGCCGCCCGAATACGAGGTGCGCGTACGCGGCGGTTGGCGCGGTGGAAACGGGAACCTGAACTTGCCACAGGGAACCTCGTTCATTAGCGAAGCAGAGATCGGTCCCCGTTTCCGTGTCGAGGATCCTCAGGCAGCGAATCCCATTCTCCTCAAGCAACTCATGGATGACGGAATCGAAGTGGTGGCAATGCAGGAACTGCCTCGCACCCTCGAACAAGTTTATCTGGCGGCGATGGCGCAGGTGAAACATGACTGATTCTCCGAAAGACGGACTGCGTATGGTCTGGCTGGTGGCCTGGCGCGAACTGCGCGATCAATTGCGCGATTGGCGTATCATCTTCCCGATGGTTGTGTTGACCCTGATCCTGCCTTTTCTGGCCGATATGGGTGCCCAGGCGGCGATCAACTTCACCACCAAATACGGGACACCGCTGATTGCCGAGCGATTGGTGCCTTTCCTGCTCATGGTTGTGGGCTTTTTCCCCATTACGGTTTCACTCGTGATCGCCCTTGAATCATTTGTGGGCGAGAAGGAACGCGGCACCATGGAACCTCTGCTTGTCAGTCCGCTGAAAGACTGGCAATTGTTCATGGGAAAACTCCTGGCCGGAACAGTGGCACCTTTGGTCACTTCTTACATTGGCATCAGCGTTTACTTGATCGGTCTTTACGTCCAACACATCCCCTTCCCGGATGCCAACCGGATGGCGCAAACGCTCATCCTGACTACTTTGCAGGCCTTCCTGATGGTCAGTGGGGCGATCCTGATCTCCACACAGGCTACTTCGGTGCGCGCATCCAACCTGATGGCATCCTTCATTGTTATTCCGATGGCGTTGCTGATTCAAGGCGAGAGCGTCATGCTCTTTTGGGGCAACGACCAGGTCTTATGGCTGGCAGTGGTGGGCGTGGGCGTGTTGACACTCTTACTGGCGCGCGTGGGTATTGCCCACTTCCAGCGCGAGGCTTTGCTTGGACGCGAGATCGACGTTCTCAACTTGCGCTGGATCGGGCGCACGTTCTGGCGTTCTTTTACCGGCGGAGCAGAAAGCTTGTGGGATTGGTACCGGCGCGAGGTCCGCTCTACGCTTCGACGCATCTCCGCTTCTGCCTGGGTAATGGTTGCTCTGGGGCTATTGTCCGCAGTGATCGGATATTTCTGGATTCAGGCCAATACGGCGTACCTGACCGATGAACTGCTCGGCGACCTTGGCGGTGCTCTCCCGATTGGTGTGGAAATGCCCACTTTGGGTGGGATTTCATTTGCCTATATCTTTGGACACAACCTGCGCGCAGTTATTGTGATATCACTGCTGGGCATGGTCTCTTTTGGCACACTTGGTTCTCTAATGTATTTCCTGAACACCGGAATCATCGGGGTTGTCCTGGCACTGATGGGTTTCATGGGGTATGCGCCGTGGAAAGTGGCTGTGTTTGGCATCCTGCCGCATGGGATTTTTGAATTGACGGCGCTTGTACTTGCCAGCGCGGCGGTTTTTTATGGAGCAGTGGTTTTGGTTACGCCGCGTCCGCAGAAGACCCTGGGCGAAGTGGTGATCGAATGTGTGGCCGATTGGTTCAAGGTTGCCGTGGGTGTGGCGCTCCCGCTTCTGGTCCTGGCTGCGATCCTCGAAACGTGGGTTACTCCAGTGCTATTGTCAGGCGCGATTAAGTAAGGGTAGGATTGGGTAGAAAGGTTTCCTACTCATGCCGAAACTGATCTTCCTGGGCACAGCCAATGCTATTCCTGATGAGACGCACGAAAACACCCACATGGTTTTGGTGGGCGAACAGCGCACTGTACTGATCGACTGCGTTACCAGCCCAATTCTCCGCCTCAAAAAGGCCGGGGTCGATTTCCATCACTTGACCGATCTGGTGTTGACCCATTTTCATCCCGACCATGTTTCTGGGGTTCCGCAGTTGCTGATGAATATGTGGCTGATGGGACGCCGTAATCCCCTCAATATTTATGGCCTGCATTACACTCTTGATCGGATGGAAGATTTGATGGGTTTTTATGGCTGGGCGGAATGGCCGGACTTTTTTCCAGTGGCCTTCTATCGCATACCCGCTCAGGAAATGATGACGGTGTTGGAGTGCGATGAGTTCCGCATCTTTGCCTCCCCGGTACGTCATATGATCCCTGCCATTGGCTTGCGGTTCGAATTCCCCAAACTCTCGAAATCCATGGCTTATTCTTGCGACACGGAACCCTGCGCGCAAGTCATTCGTCTGGCAGAAGGGGCCGATGTACTGATCCACGAAGCTTCCGGGACCCTGATCGGGCACTCTTCGGCGGCCCAGGCCGGTGATGTAGCCCGTCAGGCTGAGGTCGGCTCACTGTATCTGATTCATTACCCAACTGGCAAGTTCGCCACCGGCGACCCGGTTTCCGAAGCGGGCCAGCGGTTCAAGGGTCCGGTTACGCTGGCTGAAGATTTCATGGCAGTGAATTTCGGTTGACGCAAACACCCGGCGTGAGACCGGGTGTTCTTTTTGATGAATGCAGGGTGGAGTTTACCATCCGTCGATGAATTGTGCCCATTCGTGGTTCTCTTCCACCTGCTTCCCGAAGAGATAATCGGCGCTGACAGGCGGCTCCACCGGTATGCTCAGGAGTGCCATGTTTACTTCGTTCAGCTTGCGCCCGCCTTTGCGGTGATTGCAGGCCGGGCAGGCAGCGACTACGTTTGTCCAGGTGTGCTGTCCGCCCAGGTGTCGTGGCAGGATGTGGTCAAGGGTCAGATCGCCAGTGTTTCGACCGCAGTACTGACAGGTATAATTGTCACGCCGGAAGACCTCGCGCCGGGTCATTTTTACCCGCGGGCGCGGCCGATGAACCATCTGCTCGAGACGGATGACCGACGGCATTGGGATGGGTTCCCGCACTGTTTTGATGTAGCCACGGCCATTCATCACCATGTCGGCTTTGCCTGCCAGAAGCAGGTTCACAGCCCGGCGCATATTGCAGACGTTGAGCGGTTCGAAATTGGCATTCAGGACCAAAACCGGCGCGTTCATTTCGCCTCACAATGGCGTGTATTATACTCCACTCGGAAGGAGCGACTTATGCATGTGCTGATTGCTGGTGGAACGGGAATGATCGGGACGGCGTTGACCCGCTCCCTGCTCGCGGGCGGGCATACTGTATCGGTGCTCACGCGTGACCCGGAAACGGCGCGCCTGCCCGAAGGGGCGAGTGCCATCCGCTGGGATGCGCGTACTTCTGAAGGGCTGACGGATGCGATCGCGCACGCCGACGCGGTGGTTAATCTGGTGGGGGAGCGGCTCTCGAAATGGCCCTGGACGAAGGCCCAGAAAGAACGCTTCTGGTCCAGCCGCGTGAATGCTGGCTTGGCGCTCACCGAGGCTATCAAAGCCGCCTCGCCGCGCCCGAAAGTGCTCGTCCAGGCCTCAGGCGTCAACTACTACGGCCCTCATGGACTTGAAACAGTCACCGAAGCCGACCCGGCTGAAAATGACTTCCTGGCGCAGTTATGCGTGGCTTGGGAAGCATCTACCCAGCCAGTGGAGGAATTGGGTGTGCGGCGGGTGGTGATTCGCACGGCGGTGGTGCTGTCGGCAAAGGAAGGTATCCTGCCGTTGATGTTACTGCCGGTCAAGCTTTTTGCAGGCGGACCGCTGGGCGGCGGTAAGTTTGGCATGCCCTGGATCCACTTGGATGACGAAGTGGCTGCCATCCGTTTCCTGCTCGAGAGCGAAAAAGCGTCAGGTGCATTCAATCTAGCTGCACCTGCACCCACTTCCAGTGGTGACTTCTTGCGGGCCGCAGCCAGGACTCTTCATCGTCCATATTGGCTGCCTGTGCCAGGGTTTGTCCTGCGGTTGGTATTGGGTGAAATGTCCGTGCTGGTGCTGGAAGGGCAGTTCCTTCGTCCGCAGCGGTTGCAGGAAATGGGTTTTCGGTTCCGCTATGAAACAGTTGGAGATGCACTGCGTCAATTATTGAAAGGCTGATTTACCAGTTACGCCCCATTGATTCCATTCGGGGATACATACCCCGCCGCTTGCGGCGTGATAGTATTGGGG
>CAZRCR010000059.1:0-8230 GCA_964598615.1 uncultured Anaerolinea sp. | reverse complement strand
ATACGCCGTGAAGTGGAGTTGAGTGTATTTCGTGAACTGCTCAATAATCCTTATGGGGATAAGCGAATTATGCTTATTTCGGGCGATGGAGGGATTGGCAAGACCTATTTGGTCAAAGAGATGCTGGGGGAAGCAAAAGAATTCGGACTTTTTACACCAGATGACTTGATCGACCTTTTCTCCACCGATTATCGCCATATCGATGGGATCCAGTGGAAGGTCAAGGAGATTGTCGAAAACCTTGCCACATTGAAAGGCCTGCCCAACCCATTTGCAGAATGGGTGAAAGGCAAGACGGATACGAGCGAAAAGTTCTATGAATGTCTGGAACAGTTCTGTGAGAAGAACCCATTAGTGCTTGCTTTCGACACCTTCGAGAACTTGGAAAAGGTAGCCAGTGACTGGCTATTCAAGGGGAAACCAGATGGGTTACAAGTGCCGGGGTTGATCTGTATTGTGGCCGGACGAGACAAAGAAAAAGTGGAGATTGATACATATAGAAGGAACCCCCTAGTCAGAGAAGTTCACTTATCAGGCTTCACAAATAAGCAGGCAGAAGATTTATACCTAAAAATCAATGAGGAGTATGCAAAACAGGATCCTTTGGAACTCCTAAGAAAAGCCGGGGTATCCCAAGATAGCTCTTCGGATAGCAGCATTGACTGGGTTGTAGAGATCACAAGTGGTCGTCCACTACGGCTGGAGATGGTGTTCCGCTGGCTGGGGACATTATTTGATGATGATAGTCTGAAAGGCCTCACTTCTGACAAGTTCGATGAACAACTGATGATGCAGGTGCGTGAATTTGCAGAGCGAGGACAATTGGATGCCAGCGCCGGGAAACGGGTAAGCCAGCCAGTCTATGATACCTTGTTATGCATGGCACACATCACACGCAGGTTTGACGAGGACTTTCTGCAGCATTTCATTCAAAAGAAGTTGATCCAAATCGATGATTCCAAGGTAACCCCGAAGGATATCATTGGCAACCTTGAACAATGCTTCTTTGTCAAGACACGAGAGGGAGCGCATGGCAAACACATCTATCAGTTGCATGACGAGATGGCTCGCCTGGTGAGAGAGTACGTATGGCCTTATCGTGACAATGCTGGAGAGAAAAAACAGACCCTTTTGAAAGTGGTCGATCGCTATTACGATCATTTGATCGCAGAACGGTCCGGGGAAGAAGCGGATATCCTGCGGGTGGAGCAGTTGTATTACAGGCTGCAACGGGATTGGAAAAATGCCGGGAAGCAGTTGTGGTTCGAACTGGCAGAGAGAGGGAGTGAGAGCATCAACAAGCTCCTGCCAGGGGAGATTGAAGACTACCTTGAAAATCAAAACCAGCAGAAAGATTGTCATTATTATGATGTGAAGACGCGGGTGGCCTTCCACAAGGAACTGGCCCGGATGGAGAGAGATGCCCGTCACCGCAACCAATCCCTGGTTCACTGGGATAAAGTGCAGATATTGGGTAAGCTCAAAAAGCAGGATGACTGGGTGGTGGATGCTCTGATTGGTAAGTTCAATGCAGAAGCAAGGAGAGACCCTGAGAAAGCATACAAGGAGTATCTGGTACCCGCCCAGAAACTGGCAGAAGCAAAGGTGCCTGACAGGTTGGCCACAGTCTATTACGAGATCGGCTATGCCCACCGGTGGATGCAGAAGATCGAAGATGCGGTGGTTTGGTATACCAAAGCGCTGGCAGAACAGCGCAAGAACCCGGAAGATCGAGCACGCAAAGCAACGATCTTGAACGACATCGGATATGCCTACACCTTCCTGGGAAGATGGGGATATACAACGAAACACGTCGAAGATGCATTGCGTATCCGGCAGGATATTCTCCGGGAGGCACGTGAACGGCTGGAGGGTGCCAAGCCCAAAGAGCAGGAGAAATTACAACGAGCGGTATCGGATGCTGCCAAGAAGACCGGGATGTCCCACAATACCCTGGGAGACTTTGGACGCTACACGGGCCATCTGGAGAATGCGCAGAAACAATACGAAGCGGCGCTCGAATTGTTCCGGGAAGCGAAGGATGTTACCTGGCAGGCCAAAGCCTTATGCGGGTTGGGAGAAACCTATCGACGGATGGCACTCGAAGCAGGGAACCGTGGCGACACGAAAACGCGGGATGAGCTTCTGAAAAAAGCGTTCGACAACATGGAAAGCAGCCTGTATCTCTGCCAGAAGTATCAGATCGACAGTGAGCGTGATACAGCTTATCGACGCATCGGGCGGTATTACCACGATCTTGCTTTGCTGGAGATGAAGAAGGGGGATGGTAAGAACAAGAAAATTATCGAAGAGAACTTGAGATTAGCGCACACCAATTTCAAGGATGCTTTGGAATATGCTTTGAAGACGAATGATGATCTGGAGGAGTTCGAGAACCGGATTGAGATGGCATTCCTGTTGAACGATGCCATCGAGACTCTTGGTGAAGGGAGTGTGCCCAAGGAGTTCCAGGATGCACTCGATGAACTTGAGAATGCATTGAATAAGCACCGGAATGATAAATTGCGCATTTATCAGTTCCAGGTTTTCGAGAACCTGATGAAGATGGAAAAAGCTGCTGTTGACTTTGCAAATGGGGAACATACAGGAGCAATGCCCCAATATCTGGAAGCCTACAAGGGCCTGGGTATGCTTCCGGGGTATGGGGTAGCTCGATATGCCCAGCATCGGGATCACTGGAAGGAGCAGATCGAGAAGCTTTCCCCTGATGAGCAAATCGAATGGTGTGGGAAGATCATCGAAGCATGGGAGACAACAATTGTACCGGGATCCAATCCCAGTCAGACGCTGGCAGATGAACTCCCTGACTTGGTGGAGTGGTGTTATCGTAAGCTCAACATACTCAAAAAGGGTCGTTAGGGCATGGAGGCATCGATGAACAAACCCCAAATATTACTTTCCAGTGACTTTAAAGAATGCAACACAAGAGAGGAATGTGATTGCGCGTGTGGGGATGCGAAAGCTTACAATTTAAATTCCAGACATCAAGCAGGCACTTGGGGATATTGTTCGGATTTACATATTCAATCGATTATTAAAGGATACGATTTAGTATTTAATACCAGGACGAACACGGATATAGCTCTTGTTAACGCGCCTGCGATGATTATTTTGAAATCTTTTAGGACGCCAAAAAATATCCGTAGGCAAGATAATGTTATTGAAAAAATGATACGAGCCAACATTCTTGAGTCTGTCGATGGGGATACAGCGCAATCGTTCTCAGCCCAACAACGTACTTTGGTAACATGGCTTCACGTTACTGCCCGCTGTAATTTGCGTTGTTCTTACTGCTATTTGCCACATATTTATGATGATATGACATATGAGACTGGTAAAACAGCCGTGGACTCAATTTATCGTTTGGCTAGTCTTCATCGATACAAAAGAGTTAAGATTAAATATTCGGGGGGAGAACCGCTTTTTGTATTTCCGATGTTAGTAAAAATACACAAACATGCAAGTCAACTGACAGAAGAACAGAATATTGCCTTAGATGAAGTTGTGTTAAGCAATGGAACATTGCTTACGCCTGAATTTGTTCAGATCCTACTTGCAAATGATATGCGCTTGATGATCTCAATGGATGGGCTGGGTAGATATCATGACGCTCATCGTTCGTATGCTGGGGGACGTGGTTCATTTTCTGATGTTTCTGAAGCAGTCGAACTTGCATTATCTTATGGCCTTGTTCCTCAAATCTCAGTTACTGTTAGCACAAGAACTATTGATGGTTTACCGGCTGTAATAGAGTGGATACTTGATCGTAAGTTACCATTTAGCTTAAATTTCTACAGGGAAAATAAGTTGTCGGATTCAAATATCGACATGAGATTGGATGAAGAAAAAATTATTTCTGGAATGCTTTCCGCTTTTAAGGTCATTGAGTCAAGCTTACCGAAGCAGAATATTTTGCCGTCCATCGTTGATCGAGCTGACTTGTCTGTTGCACACACCCACACCTGCGGAGTAGGACAGAATTACTTGGTCTTTGACCAATATGGACAGGTCGCCAAGTGCCAGATGCACATTAGCAGGCCAGTAACAAATATGAGAGTTGATGATCCGCTGTCTGTTCTCCGCGCAGATCAGAGCGGGGTTCAGAATATTTCTGTCGAGGAAAAAGAGGGATGCAAATCCTGTGAATGGAAATACTGGTGCGCAGGAGGATGCCCAGTGGAGACCTATCGCGTTACGGGACGCTATGATGTGAAATCCCCTAATTGCAATATCTATAAGGCGCTTTTCCCCGAAGCACTGCGCTTGGAAGGATTGCGGTTGTTGAAATATCAGGATGATCCCGAAGTAGTTCAGAAGATCGAACTCTAAAATCAAGGCCTCCCGCCAAATGGACGGGAGGCCTTCTTGTGTCTGCTAACAGAATACTTACTTCGCCAGTTCCACAGCGCGGGTCTCACGGATGACCGTCACCCGGATCTGACCGGGATACTGCATGGTCTCCTCGATCTGCTTGGCAATATCGCGTGCCATGCGGGCGGCAGACAGGTCATCGATCTCCTCCGGGCGGACAATGATGCGTACTTCTCGTCCAGCCTGGATGGCATAGGCCTGGCTGACACCCTTGTAGGAGGTGGCCATATCTTCGAGGGTGCGGATGCGCTTGATGTAGGCTTCCAAATCCTCGCGCCGGGCGCCGGGGCGGGCACCGGAAATGGCGTCGGCAGATTCGACGATGACGGCTTCCACCGTTTCCTGTTCAGCTTCGTGGTGGTGGGAGGCAATGGCGTTGACTACAGCAGCGTTCACGCCGTAACGTTTGGCAAATTCTGCGCCCAGGATGGCGTGCGTGCCCTCCTGGTTGTGGTCCATGGCCTTCCCCAGGTCATGCAAGAAACCACCCTGGCGGCAAAGTTCCACGTTGGCGCCCAGTTCGGCAGCCAGGATGCCTGCCAGTTTGGCCACTTCCACGGCATGGGCAAGCTGGTTCTGTCCATAGGATGTACGGTACTTGAGCCGCCCCATCATGCGCAGCACTTCGGGATGCAGACCGGCCACCCCGGCATCAAAGGCAGCCTGTTCGCCCGCTTCGACGATGACTTTGTCCACGGCCTTCTGTTCGTCCTCGAGCACTTTTTCGATATGAGCAGGATGAATGCGCCCGTCGAGGATCAAACGGGAGAGGGCACGGCGAGCTACCTCACGGCGAACCGGCTCGAAGCAGGAGATGGTCACAGCTTCGGGGGTGTCGTCCACGATTACATCCACGCCGGCAGCCTGTTCGAAGGCACGAATGTTGCGCCCGTTGCGGCCAACGATGCGACCCTTCATTTCCTCGTTCGGCAGGGGTACCAGTGAGGTGGTGAACTCGGCCACATGGTCGGTTGCCACACGCTGGACAGCATCAGAGATGAGTTTGCGGGCACGTTTTTCACCTTCTTCGCGCGCTTCGGTCTCCACTTGGCGGATGATGCGGGCCATATCACCGCGGGCTTCCTTCTCGACTTCTTCGAGCAGGATATGGCGGGCTTCCTCGGTGTCCATCTGGGCTACTTTCTGGAGTTCTTCCAGTTTTTGAGCATGAACCTTTTCGATTTCATTGGCGCGCTTATCCACCGCGCTCTGGCGTTTATTAACAGCCTGTTCGCGCTGTTCGAGCCGGTCGATCCGGCTGTCCATTTCAGCGCGGCGATGCTGGAGACGTTCATCTTCCTTGGTCAGTTCCGAGCGCAGACGGTTGATCTCCGCCTCAGCAGATTGGGAGATTTTCAGGGCATTGTCACGCGCTTGCAATTCCACCACACGTGCCTGTTCCTTGGCATCCTGAATGATCTTATCGGCCTGTTCTTTCTGCTTGCGTTTTTTCGATGCAACCAGCGTCTGGCTGATGAAATAGCCGATGGCAAGTCCCAGGATCAGGGCTACGCCCGGCAGTACGAAGGGCATTATCTCTTTCATGTTTCATTTTCCTCATTGTCAAATGTTCTCCCGGTGTCCGCCGTCTGGACTTCCTTCCAAACTTCAGAGACAACCGAGGCAAGTACGGTATACGAGAAACCGCGGCGAGCGAGAAATCCACCCAATTTCTGGCGGAATTCGGGCCACTCCAGACCCATATACCGCCGTGCCTGCTTGCGGGCGGCCTCGTAGGCCATGGTTTCCTCGTCCACACCTTCTGTCAGAACCGATTGGATGATCTCATCGCTAAGACCCTTCTGCCGCAGTTCCATGCGCAATGCCGATTTTCCGCGCGGGCGGAAGGTACTGCGATTCTCCACCCAGGCCCGGGCAAACTCCTGGTCATTGACCAACCCGGCCCGCTGGAGACGGGCTATCGTCTCTTCGACGAGGTGTTCCGGAATCTCTCTCTTGGTCAGGTTCTGACGCACTTCCGCTGAGGAGCGCGGACGATAACTCAGGAAGTGCAGGGCTTTCTGGTAGGCCACTTCGCCGGCATCCTGCGCCTGTAAAGTGGCGATCTTTTCATCAGTTAAATCCTGACCAGTACGCAGCCAAGCGGCAACCATCACATCCAACCCGAAGGTGAATTCCCCGTCCAGGTAGATATTCACCCGTTGGGGATTGCGTTGCTGGGGTTCGATTGCCGTGATCTTTCTCATCTCTGCTCCCCCATCTCTTTCAAGAAGATGGGTTGAGTAATCTCCTTTAAACACACACAGCCGCAGGCCACCTGTCATGGGCCACGGCTGTGGAAATGTTCTTGGTATGCCTGTGCCTGCACCCCGCCCCGGGCAGGGACACAGATGTTTTTTTATCGGAACCGGTAACAGGTCCGTTACCAGGAGCGGTTTTGAAGGGATGCCGAAGGTCTTATAAAGTCAGCCTGTCCTGTTTTTGTTCCAATATTTTCAGTTCAGACGTTCAGACTTCCCAAAAGAAAGCCCTTATTCAGGGTCCGGGCGTACCCAGGATTTTCCAAGAATTCCGTTTTCAGCCATGGCCGCAAAAATACTCTATCTTCTAGCGGCGTTCATCCATGTCTGGATGAGTGGGTCTATTATACATTAAAAAATCCAATTTGACTTTGTCGGATTCCTGCAAGATGACACGCTTTTTTAGCAGAAACGAGTAAGAGATTTGACTTTAATGTGACAAAAGGAACTAACTCGTGATTTCGCAATATGCCATAATTAGGTCACGCCAAAAAATCCAATATGGAGGTCCTATGCCGAAAGTAACTGATCAAGAAGCCCGGGAATACCATCACCTGAATGGGAAACCGGGAAAAATCGCCGTCGTTCCGACCAAGCCCATGGACACACAGCGTGACCTGAGTCTGGCTTACACACCGGGTGTCGCCGTCCCGGTACTGGACATCGAGAAGGACCCGGAAGCAGCCTACGAGTACACATCGAAGGGCAACCTGGTAGCGGTGCTCTCTAACGGTACCGCCATCTTGGGTCTGGGCGACCGGGGCGCGCTGGCCGGGAAGCCAGTCATGGAAGGCAAAGGTGTGCTCTTCAAGAGATTCGCTGACGTGGACGTGTTCGACATCGAAGTGGACAGCCACGACCCGGACGAGATCATCAATGTGGCACGTGCGATTGCGCCTACCTTTGGTGGCATCAACCTGGAAGATATCAAAGCGCCTGAGTGCTTCTACATCGAAGAGACCTTGAAGGGAATGCTCGACATCCCGGTTTTCCACGATGACCAGCACGGCACCGCCATCATTTCGTCGGCGGCGCTGGCCAATGCGCTCGAACTGCTGGGAAAGCGGCACGATGAAGTAAAGATGGTCATTTCAGGCGCGGGAGCTTCAGCCATTTCCTGTGCCAAACTGGCCATGCGCTGGGGCGTGAAGAAAGAAAATATCATGATGCTCGACAGCAAGGGCGTCATCTATAAGGGCCGCACGGAAGGCATGAACAAGTATAAGGACGAGTTCGCCGTGGATACCGACCGCCGCACCTTGGCCGACGCGGTGCGCGGCTGTGACGTATTCTACGGTCTCTCGGTGGCAAACGTGCTGACCCCGGAAATGGTCAAGACCATGTCGGAACGTCCCTTCATCTGTGCCATGGCCAACCCGGACCCGGAAATTAAGTACGAACTGGCGAAGGAAGCCAACCCGCATGCCATCATTGCCACCGGCCGTTCAGACTACCCGAATCAGGTTAACAACGTGCTCGGTTTCCCGTTCATCTTCCGCGGCGCCCTGGATGTGCGCGCCAAAGCCATCAACGAAGAGATGAAGTTCGCCGCATCCCAGGCGCTCTATAACCTGACC
>CAZRCR010000058.1:0-8245 GCA_964598615.1 uncultured Anaerolinea sp. | reverse complement strand
AGCTCGCGGACGTTCCCCGGCCATGCGTACCGCTGGAGAAGGGCAAGCGCGGCGTGTGGAGTGAAGCACTCCTTCCGGGCAAGTACGCTTTCAATACGTATGCAGGTAAGGTCATCGTTGTCCCGACCACCAACTTCATTCTGAAGTGGATCCGCAGTGAAGCGGGGGCACATCGGTTCGATGAGAACCTGACCGAGGTCTCTCTGATCACCAAAGACGCCTTCGAGCCGTCCTTACCTCTTTCGGTGGTTGTCCACATCGACTACAAGAAGGCCCCGTTGGTCATCCAGCGCTTTGGCGATATCAAGAAACTGGTCGAGCAGACCCTCGACCCGATGGTGGCGGCCTACTTTAAGAACATTGCCCAGACCCGCACCCTGATCCAGTTGCTCCAGGAGCGCAGTGCCATCCAACAGCAGGCCAGTCAAGAAATGCAAGAAAAGTTTGCTCACTACAACCTGGAGTTAGAGGAAGTTCTGATCGGCACTCCTGCTTCGCCTGAAGGTGATACGCAGATCGAGACCATCCTGACCCAGTTGCGTTCCCGCCAGGTGGCCACCGAGCAGGTGGAAACCTACGGACGGCAGGAAGAAGCCGCTGTGAAGGAACGCGAACTGCGTGAGGCGGAGGCGCGTGCCCAAATGCAGGCCAAGTTGACCGAGGCCGAACTGAACATCTCCATCCAGACCGACCAGGGTAAGGCTGAGTACCAGCGCTCCATCCAGCAGGCTGCCCAGATCCGCGCTCTGGCTGAAGCGGAAGCCGAGAAGGTGGCCCGGGTGGGTATTGCCCAGGCCCTGGCAACCGAGGAACAGGTCCGCGCTTACGGTGGCCCGCAGTTCCAGGTCACCCAGCAGGTGCTCAACCGCTTCTCTGAGGCTATCCAGCAGTCCGGTGTGGATGTGGTGCCGCGCGTGGTGGTGGGTGGCGGTTCAAGTGAAGATGGAAGCGTGGCTTCATCCATCGTGATGGAAGGTCTGCTCACTCTGCTTCTCTCAGACCGATTCAGCGCCCTGGCCGGTGAAGCCGACAAGGCGCCGCGTTCGCCGGAAGCCGAGGCCATGCGAGCCAGGATTCGCAAGGACCTGGAGAAGAAGGCCGCTCCAGAAGAGAAGAAAAAGTAAGATGATTTGTGAGTGAACTGCTCCCCGGCATCTTTTGATGCCGGGGAGTTTTTTCTTGTGTCTACTGGCATACAAATATATGACATTTTGTACTAATCGGCGCGGGATGGGGAATTTATAATATATTCACTATAATGAATATGTCGACTTTTGATGATCTTGCCCAACTGTTTCAAGTGATCGGCCAACCGGCGCGCTTACAAATTCTGCTGGCGATTGGTGATCGTGAAACCTGTGTCTGCCACCTCGAAGCAACCTTCGGCTGGAGGCAGGCATATCTTTCGCAACACCTGATGGCCTTGCGCAAAGCAGACCTTTTGCTGGCGCGTCGTGATGGACGATTTATTCACTACCGCTTGAGCGACCCGCGCCTGTTGGACCTGATCCGGCGGGCGGCCGAGTTGCAGGGCATGGAATTACCGGTATTGCATCCCGCCTCGGAGTGCAGTTGCCCGGCTTGTTACGAGGAGAAGAGTGAAAAATAACACAGAATCCCTTCCCAAAACTGTAAATTCACCCTGGCGCATCTACGTGACCGTGGTCCTGGCTGCCGCGGCCTGGGTGGCGGCATATAATGTCATCCAGCCACTGGCGAATTGGCTGGCTTATACCCTTTTTGGCTTGCCGCATAATCACCTGGGCGAGGCGGTGGCTTTCTTCCTGTACGATGTGCCCAAGATTCTGCTCTTGCTTTCGGGCATGATTTTTGTTATCGGTGTCATTCGTACTTTCTTCTCGCCCGAACGGACCCGCGCCTTGCTGGGCGGCAAGGCCGAAGGCGTGGGCAATGTGCTGGCGGCCATGCTGGGCATTGTGACCCCTTTCTGTACCTGCTCGGCGGTTCCGCTCTTCATCGGTTTTGTGGAAGCGGGCATCCCGCTTGGTGTTACCTTTTCGTTCCTCATTGCCGCACCGACCATCAACGAGGTCGCCATCGTTTTGTTGCTTGGCCTCTTTGGCTGGAAGATCGCCGGGTTGTATATCCTGTCGGGTCTGGTGATTGCCATTATTGGCGGGTTCATTATTGGGCGGCTGAAACCAGAACGTTACGTGGAAGACTTCGTTTGGAAAGTTCACCGCAACCAGCAGGCCGAAGGCGAAAAGCTGACCTGGCCAGTGCGCATCCAGCGCGGATGGGATGCCGTCAAGGATATCTTCAAAAAGGTCTGGCTGTATGTTGTCATCGCCATTGCCATCGGGGCAGGCATCCACGGGTACGTGCCCGAGAGTGCACTCGCCGGGATCATGGGCAAACAGGCCTGGTGGTCCGTGCCCGTGGCGGTGCTGATCGGGGTGCCGCTCTATTCGAATGCAGCGGGCGTTCTGCCCATCGTCAGTGCGTTGATCGAAAAGGGTGCTTCGCTTGGTACGGCGCTGGCCTTTATGATGTCGGTCGTGGGACTGAGCCTGCCGGAGGCAATTCTCTTGCGGCGCGTGCTCAAGCCGCGCTTGCTGGTTGTATTTTATGCGACCGTCGCGGTTGCCATTATCCTGACCGGTTACTTATTCAACTGGATCATGTAATCAATTTTACGGAGGTTTTTATGCTTACCATCAAAGTTCTTGGTTCTGGTTGTGCGAACTGCAAAAAAGTGGAGGCCATCGCCCGGCAGGTCGTGGAAACGATGGGGCTTCAGGCGGAGGTCATCAAAGTGACCGATTATGCCGATATTATGGCTTACGACATCATGTCCACGCCGGGGCTGGTGGTCAATGAGAAACTTGTCTGTGCGGGGCGCATCCCCTCTCAGGCAGAAGTGACCACCTGGCTGGTGGACGCGGAGATGTCGGCTGCATGAAGCGTGTCCTTTTCCTTTGCACGGGCAACTCTTGCCGCTCCCAAATCGCCGAAGCGCTGGTCAAAGCCCGTCTGGGAGAAAGGTGGGAAGCCGTCAGCGCAGGGACGCGTCCGGCAGGCTATGTCCACCCCAATGTGCGGCGTGTTCTGGCTGAGATCGGCATCAGACATCGCGGCCGTTCGAAGCCAGTGGACCAGTTTCGGGGTCAGCGTTTTGACCTGGTAGTGACCGTCTGCGACGCGGCAGCGGAAGAGTGTCCGGTCTGGCTGGGAACAGGACAGCGTGTCCATGTGGGCTTCCCGGACCCCGGTCGGGTTACTGGCGATGACGAGACGGTCCTGGCCGCTTTCCGGTCCGTGCGGGATGACATGAAGGCGCGTTTGTTGACGTTGCTCGAGTCTTATGCGGAAACCAACCCCAATCCGTCTTGAGGAGAAAATATGGCTGAACAGACCATCAAAAAGCTTTCCTTCCTCGACCGGTTCCTGACTTTGTGGATTTTTCTTGCCATGGCCGTGGGGGTGGGGATCGGTTATTTTTTTACATACCAGGTGGCCCGGTTCAACGAACTCGTATCGGTCGGCACAACCAATATCCCCATTGCCATTGGCCTGATCCTGATGATGTATCCGCCGCTGGCGAAAGTCCGCTATGAAGAACTTGGCGATGTGTTCCGAAATTGGAAGGTGTTGGGGGTTTCGCTATTACAGAACTGGGTCATTGGCCCGATCCTGATGTTCGTGTTGGCGGTCGTTTTCTTGCGCGGCTACCCTGAATACATGGCAGGCTTGATCCTCATTGGATTGGCACGCTGTATTGCGATGGTCATTGTCTGGAACGAACTGGCGAATGGCGATACAGAATATGCCGCCGGATTGGTGGCGTTCAACAGCGTGTTCCAGGTGTTGTTCTACAGCCTGTATGCCTACGTGTTCATTACGGTCCTGCCCACATGGTTCGGACTGTCAGGCGCGGTGGTCAAGATCACGATCGGGGAGATCGCCAAATCGGTATTCATCTACTTGGGTATTCCCTTCCTGGCGGGGTTCTTCACACGGCTTATCCTTGTGAAACTCAAAGGCAAGGATTGGTACCATGGCAAGTTCATCCCCAAGATCAGCCCCATCACGCTGGTAGCGCTGCTTTTTACTATTGTTGTTATGTTTTCGCTCAAAGGCAAATACATCGTTACTTTGCCAATGGATGTGGCCCGGATTGCCGTTCCATTGCTGATCTATTTTGTGGTTATGTTTTTGGTCAGTTTCTTGATGGGGAAAGCGCTTGGCGCAGACTACAAGAAAACAACCACGCTTTCCTTCACTGCAGCCAGCAATAATTTTGAATTGGCAATTGCGGTTGCAGTAGCGGTGTTTGGCATTGCATCTGGGCAGGCCTTTGCAGCAGTGATAGGCCCATTGGTGGAGGTACCGGTGATGATTGGGTTGGTCAATGTTGCCTTCTGGTTGAAGAAAAAACTTTTTGTCCGCGAGTAAAAAAAATAAGGAGTAAAAATGTCTGACGAAACCTGTGATTGCAAACACGGAGGCTGCGATTGTGACTGCGACTGCGGTTGCGACTGCTGCGGCGAAGGAACGCATTTCCAGCGTCGTTACCTGACCAAGGCGGAGCAGATCGCCGAGCTCGAATCCTACCTGGCGGACCTCAAGCTTGAGGTCCAGGCTGTGGAGGAGCGTCTGGCCGATTTACGCAAATAAGTTTGCCGAACGGTCAAACTATGCAGCGACTGCCCGTATGTGGCGGTCGCTTTTTCTTTGCTAGTTCTTGCGGGCGGTTTTCTTGGTCAATACACGATTCCCCCCCAGATCTTTGGCGCTGTACATGGCCTGGTCGGCATCGTTGATGAGGGCATGCAGATCGGGTGTTTTTCGCCTCATGGATGCAGCCCCGATGCTTAGGTTGACTTTCATCTCCCCGACTTCAGTGTGAATAACAGCTTCGGTTGCTTTGCGGATGATCCGTTTTGCTACTTTGACTGCGTTTGGCAGATCTGTTTTGGGGAGCAGCACAGAGAATTCCTCACCGCCATAACGCCCTACGATATCCTGTTCGCGCAAAGCCGATTTGATGAGTCCTGCGGTTTCATGCAGAACAGTGTCACCGACAATATGGCCATAGTGGTCATTGAATTGTTTGAAGTGGTCCAGGTCTATGATAAGAGCTGAGAGTGGCGAACCCGTCTCCTGTGCCTGGGAGAAGGACTCTTTGGCAAGGGTAAAGAAATGCCGGCGGTTGAACAAACCGGTAAGTTCATCGGTGATCGCCAAACGCCCCACTTCGGCAAGCAGGCGGGCGTTCTGGAGCACAGCGGCAATCTGGCTGGCGAACAGGGAAACCGTGGGCAGGTCACTTTCGTGGATACCCTCCCCCCACAACCACAAGATACCTACCGAGTGTCCTTCGGCCAGCAGTGGCAGATAACAAACGGAGGTGGTCTCCATAACCCCGGCGGAATGAATGATCTTTTCAATTGTGGAATGTGGCAGATCGGGCAGGATCGATTTCATTGCAGCCCCCACATCCTTGATGATGTAGCTGTTGCTTTCTTCCAGAACGGGGATGATTTTCTTGATTGGCATGACAGCATTATTGATGCTGAACTTCAACATGCGTTCCACGGCCTGGAGCGTACGTTCCGGCAGGGAAATGTACTGGATCGTCACGTTCTGATTTTGGTCGTCAGTAAGCGCCACCATGCACCGCATTCCCAATAACGAGAGTTCACTGCCTAAAGATTGGATTACACCATCGAGGTCTGTGGCGGCAGCGGCGCGGGCGTTGACCTGGGATAACGCCCGGATGAGTGAATTGGCGCGCTTCAATTGTTCTGTTTTTTGCAGGTCTGCCTCGGCGTTGCGCAAGCGCTGGATGGCCGAGGCGAGTTGACCGGCAATGATCGTCAGTAATTCCTCATCTTCGTTGGTGAATGCAAAACTTTTCGAGCTTTCAACGTTGATCACGCCGATCACGTGCTCTTCCACTTTGAGCGGAATGCATAACTCGGAACGTGTCAATGGATAGAGGCTGAGATATTCCGGGGTCAGGGTGGTATCGTCCACCCGGCGCGGCTTGCCGGACCGGGCAACAACACCTGTGATCCCGATTCCCAGCGGCACGCGGATTGGGCCTTCGTGTGTCCCCATCCTGTAAGAAGAATGCAGGTAGAGTTCGCCTACGGAATCATCCAACAGGAGTATCCCAAAACTATCGGGGTAGAGTCGTTGGCCTATTAATTGAGTGATCTGCTCGATGAGGTCATCCTCGTTGTCCGCTTCGGTGGCGGACATGGCCAGGGCGTGCAGAGTGGAGAGTTGTTTGGCTCGTTTTCGTTCGGCGCCAAGCAATTGTGTATTCTGGATGACGATAACCACCTGATTGGAGAATGCTCCCATCAAGCGAACATCATTATCGTTGAAGCCGCCGGCTTTATTGGCGGCGAAGATCGCCCCGATCCATGCTTTTTCTTCACTCCATAAAGGGGCGGCAAGCACTGAACGCACGCCGAAGGAATGCGCAATCGGCAGGAACTCAATGGGGATTTCAGCCGGGTCATTGGCTCTGAAGATTTCGGGCCGGGATGTTTGCCAGATCCTATCTTTCACCGGGTAGTGTAGAGCCGGAATGAGTTCTTCGGGGATGCCGAAGGCCGGAGCCTGGGCGCGAAATTCATGTGTACCAGAGTCGTAGAGGCCTATGACGCATATTTCCACTTGCATCAATTCAGCCAGGATGCTGGTCAGCAGGCCGAAGGTCTGGTTGACATCCTTATGGAGGGAAAATGCCTGGGAGATGTGATGCAATCCGGCCAACTCGTCCACACGTTGGCGGGCCTCGTCGAGCAGGATAGCTTTGGTCACAGCCAGCGAGATCTGGCGAGCGGCCAATTCCCCTTGCTGGATTTCCACGGGATCGAATTGCCGGGGTTGGTTGAATCCCAGGATAACCGCACCCAGTTTGCGGGTCCCTGAGATGAGCGGCAGACCGAGCGCCGAACAATTCGGAAATTCATCCGCCACATTTTTCGAAATGTAACGGGTTGTTTCCATGTCCTCGATGGCGATCGGATGCCCGGCGTTCATCACTGCCTCGGTGAGTGTCACTTCATCGGCCATGAAGCGGTGAACACTGGTGTAGTTGTCACTCAGTGCACCGTAGGCTACCACCGGGATCGTTTTGCGTTCTTTTTCCTCCCATCGGGTGATGTAACAATCATCGGCGTTATATAACTCTCCGGTGCGGCGTGCCAGGACTTTCAACATGGTTGTCATGTCGTCTGTTTCCATGGCGGCCAGTATGATGTCATTCAGGAGGGTCAGGAAACGGGCATGGTTTTGACGTTCTTCCAGAATACGGGCGTTATGTTGGATTTCATTCCAACGTTTGCGGGTATTGTCTCCCAGCCAGCCTATGGAGAAGCCGGCCAGGATTGTGGTTGTCAGACCGAATAATCTATCCGAGTGAAAAATAGAGAACAGGTCATCCCACTTCAAGAAGGTGGAGATCAGGGTTCCAACTCCGTAGACGAATAAGGCAAAAACTATCCCAGCCCATTTGCCATACAACCAAGCAGCAACCAGGACTGGGATGATGCCCACCATAGAAATAGCCGGGCCGACCCACGGATGAAGAGAAATCAAAAGTGCAAAGTAAACTAGGAAGACAACGATGACCAGGAGCGGCCTGTTGTTTGTGCGTGATAACTCAGTGAACCATGTCTTCAACCGGGAAAAAAGTGTCATAACAAGAAGTGTTTACGGCTAAATAACAGAATGAGGAGATTGGGGGGAGCCTTTTCAGGCGGCATTCGCATCCAATCTCCTCGTGGTAATCGAAACAATTCTATACTGGTAGCAGGTGTGCAGCAGTTACAACTGCTTTACAGGTTTACCAGATTAGGGTCGGCAATATACTGCCACCAGTTGTTGGCTACTCCGCTTGTACGGCCTGCCACTTTAGGCAAGTGCTTGAACCACCACTTGTGATGAGCGCGGATATCCCCATTTCCCCATTCTGCTGCGTTGACTTCTCGGATGTCATTCTTGAATTTGGGGAAGTTGTACCAGTCGTAGCAGGAGCTTTGTACCATCCGCTGGTTATTCCAGTCGTAGTCGCGTTCGCTGTTGGGGGCAAAATGGATGTTCCCCACGGCAGCTTGGCCCGGAGCGTCTTTCTCGTAGGCGCTGAAGTTTTTGTAGAGGTTGGCTGTCCCGCTCGTTTTGGAGAAGGTCATTTTCAGAATGGATTCGCTCCGATGACCGTAGGCTTCGAGCATCTCGCCTACACCGCGTTCATACGAGAAGCCCA
>CAZRCR010000057.1:0-8253 GCA_964598615.1 uncultured Anaerolinea sp. | reverse complement strand
TGAAGATGTGGAAGGATTGTGTCATCGCGTGGCGGTGCTGCGCCAGGGCCACCTGGTCGGTGAACTGCAGCCGCCCTACACTACGTCAAAACTCGTGGAAATGATGTTTGGCAAGGCCATTTCGGTGGGCGAACGCAACTCCTTCGCATGCAGTGAACCCACCCTCAGCCTGCGCAATATCTCCGTCGAAGATTACCGGCTCAAGGTCCGGGACGTTTCGCTGGAAGTGTGTTCGGGCGAGGTCATTGGTCTGGCCGGGATGGAGGGCAGCGGTCAAGCCCTGTTCCTGCGGGCAGCTTCCGGTCTGACCCGCACGGTTGGCGGGCGTGTCCTCCTGCATGGAAAGGACCTGACCGGCCGCTCGTACCATGCTTTCAAACGCCAGGGCACGGCGTTCCTCCCGGCGGCGCGTCTGGAGGAAGGTTTGGCCGAAGGGTTGAGCATTACCGAGCACATCGTTCTGGCCGAAGAGCCCAAAAGCTTTTTCATTGATTGGGAGTCAAGCCGCAAACTGGCTCAGGATCGTATTACTGATTTCAACATCAAGGGGACTCCGGCCAGCACGATGGAGTCGCTTTCGGGCGGTAATCAGCAGCGGGCTTTGTTGGCTCTGTTGCGGACGCCGCTCAACCTGATCCTGCTCGAACACCCCACTCGCGGCCTGGACATCGAGTCTGCCATCTACATCTGGTCGAAGCTCAAGGAACGTTGCAAGCAGGAAGGCACGTCCATTATCTTCATTTCCTCGGACCTGGAAGAAGTGCTCCAATACAGTGACCGGGTGCTGGTGTTCTTTGCTGGCAAAGTAACTCCGCCGCTCGATGCATCGGGGCTTACCACGGAAATGCTCGGCCAGTTGATCGGTGGTAAAGGCTGGGAAGAACTTAATTCAGGGAAGGGCGCATGAAAAAGACAACGTGGATCAACCTTGCATTCCAGGTGGGGGCGCTGCTCCTGGCGCTCCTGCTGACCACCCTGCTTCTTTTGGCAGCCGGTGCCCCGCCCTTCAAGGCTTTTGCCAGTATTTTGCGTGGGGCTTTTGGATCATTCAATAACCTTGAAAATATCCTGATCTCCTGGTCGCCGTTGTTGCTTACGACTGCTGGTGTGCTGATCACTTTCTCTGCCGGTTTGTGGAATATCGGTGTGGAAGGTCAGATGGCGCTGGGTGCCATTTTTGCCACCGGGATGATGCGCCTTTTGCAAAATACCAGCCTGCCGCCCGCCCTGATCATTATGCTTGGTATCCTGGCCGGGATCGTGGGCGGAGCGCTGTGGGCCGGACTGGCAGGTGCGCTCAAAACTTTCGGCGGCGTGAACGAGATCTTCGGCGGCCTGGGGCTCAACTTTGTTGCTACCGCGCTGACCATCTATCTGGTCTTCGGACCATGGAAACGGCCGGGTGTCGGTTCCATGTCGGGTACAGAGCCATTCGGACGCCCTCTTTGGCTTCCCACTGTGCCGGGTACGGAACTCAGTCTCTGGTCGCTGGCGCTGTCGCTCCTGGCGGTCGGGGCGGTGTATCTTATCCTGCGCGGCACACACTTCGGTTTGCGGCTGAAATCGGTAGGCAAGAACATGAAAGCTGCTTTCCTGATGGGCGTTCCCACCTGGCAGTACAGCATGTTCGCTTTCCTGCTGTGCGGTGCGCTGGCGGGCATGGCCGGAGCCATTCAAGTGGCGGGCGTGTACCATCGCTTGCTCCCCAATATCTCGAATGGGTACGGCTTCCTGGGTTTGTTGGTGGCCATGCTGATCAATTACCAGGCGATCTGGGCTGCCCCGGTGGCATTCTTCTTTGCGGCCCTGAATGTGGGTGGTATCCAGTTGCAACTCATTTACAAATTGGATTCATCCTTCTCTGGTGTCTTGCAGAGCTTGCTTGTGTTGCTGGTTGTGCTTGGTGAAGGCGCCCGCCAGCGGTTCATGAAAAAGAAACTATAGGAGCCGCCATGGATACGAACATCATTCTCACAGGTTTGGCGGGGGTTCTGGCTGCTGCGGCGCCCGTGCTGTTGGCGGTGATTGGCGAGACCATTACCGAGCGGGCAGGTATCATAAATCTGTCCATGAATGGCACGATTCTGCTTTCGGCTATGGGCGGTTTTGCGGTGGCCTATACAACAGGCAGCCTGTTTCTGGGTTTCCTAGCCGGGATGGCAATCGGCATGTTGGTGGCATCCATCGTGGCTTTCAGTTCCATCACTTTGCATGTCAGCCAGGTGGCCGTTGGTTTTGTGCTGGCCCTACTGTGTCGTGACCTGTCATACTTCCTCGGCGTGCCTTACATGAATGTGCCCGGTCCGCGGCTGAACAGTTCTATGCTGATGGGTCTGTGGCCGGAAGGGACCAGCAAGGTGGTGGATTGGCTGGTCAACCTGCCTGTGGTCGGCACTCTGTTCTTTCGCCAGGACCTGATAACCTATATCAGCATTCTGGTTGTGATCCTGGCATGGGTGTGGATCTACCGCACCCGTCCCGGCCTTATGCTGCGTGGCATTGGCGAGCGTCTCGCGGCCTCCTTCGTGCGCGGCGCGAATGTCAACTTGCTGCGCTATGTGTACACCATCCTCGGCGGAGCCATTATCGGTCTGGCCGGTCCGGCCTATTCGCTGAATATCAAGGCCGGTTGGATGGGAACCATTTCTGGCTTGGACGGCATTGGCTGGATTGCCCTCTCCATTACCATCTTCGGCGGCTGGAATCCTATGCGCGCCGCTTTTGGGGCCTACCTGTTTGCCCTTCTGCAGTGGCTTGGGCTGGTACTCCAGCCGGTACTTTCGGGCGTTCCTTCACAAGTCTTGCAGGTGGCGCCTTTCCCGCTCATGATCCTGACTCTCCTGTTGGTCAATATCAGCAATGCCGAATGGGTGGAACGAATGCTGGCGGCCATGCCCGAAGGAATGCGCCGCACGGTGGCGAAACTCTTGCGGGCCATGCGTGCCTCGCCGCCCGCCTCACTCGGTGTACCCTTCGACTCTGAATGAAAGGTGTAGGGCGGACGAACAGTCCGCCCTACGTTATAATCACACTATGACAAAATTCCTTGGCTATCGCTGTTCGCTGTGCAATACCGAATATCTTCCTGGTCAGGTCACCTATACCTGCCCCAAAGATGGCGGCAACCTCGATGTAGTGCTGGATTACGATACGATCCGCCAGAAATTTCAGCCTGAAGACTTGGCCTGCCGTGCCGAAGACTCGCTTTGGCGTTATCTGCCCCTGCTTCCGGTCCCAGATCCGGGCGGCGATGGGACCCCCATCCGGGCCGCGGGTTGGACACCGGTCTTTTCCCTGCCGCGTCTTGCCGAAAAACTTGGTCTCGAGAATCTATGGCTCAAAGATGAGAGCCGCAACCCTACTGCTTCCTTCAAGGACCGCGCTAGTGCCATTGTAGTGGCACGTGCTCGCGAGATCGGCGCTGAAGTGGTGGTGACTGCTTCCACCGGCAATGCCGGGGCGGCCCTGGCAGGGATGTCCGCCGCGGTCGGGCAGAAGGCTGTCATTTTTGCCCCGAAGTCTGCGCCCCCGGCCAAGGTGGCGCAGCTGCTTGTCTTCGGTGCCAGGGTTATCCTCGTGGATGGGAGCTACGACGACGCGTTCGACTTGACGGTCAAGGCGGCTGCGGAATTCGGCTGGTATTGCCGCAATACGGGCTACAATCCCTTTACAGCCGAAGGCAAGAAAACCGCCGCGTTGGAGATCTGGGAGATGGTTCTTCCCATGACGAATAACAAAGCTCCTCTGACGGTCTTTGTCTCTGTGGGGGATGGCAATATCATCTCTGGCCTTCATAAGGGTTTCAAGGACCTCTATGCTCTGGGCTGGATGGAGAGAATGCCGCGAATCTTTGGGGTGCAGGCCGAAGGCTCCGCGGCCATTTCGAATGCTTTCCATGCCGGGACAGAGCAGATTATTCCCGTGTCAGCCAATACCATTGCCGACAGTATCTCGGTTGATCTGCCGCGGGACGGCGTTCGCGCCGTTCGCGCTGCCCGTGCCACTGGCGGTACGTATATCAACGTTAGCGATGCCGAGATTCTGCAAGGGATCGCTGCTCTTGGGCCGATGGGCATCTTTGCCGAGCCGGCCGGGGCTACTGCCTATGCTGGTCTTGTCAAAGCGGTGGCGCAGGGATTGGTGCAATCCACCGATCCTGTGCTGGTTCTCAATACCGGCTCCGGCCTCAAGGATGTGCGGGCTGCCATGCAGGCTGTGCCCGCCGCTCCTGTGATCGAACCCACTCTGGAGGCTGTGAAGAAGCTCCTATGAGTGAAAAACCGCAGTGGAGTCTCTCAACCCGTTATTTGATCCTGGGCCTTCTGCTTGTTTTGGGTGTCCTTGGATTGTGGTACATCCGCTCAGTGCTTGAGCCGATCGTCATTGCGGCTTTCGTAGCCTATCTGATCATCCCGGCTGTGAATTTTCTTACCCAGCGCACGCGTCTTTCCCGCCGTGCGGCGGTCAATATTGTTTTCTCGGTCTTCCTGCTCATGCTGGTGGGTGCTCCGGCCAGCATGAGCCTGTTCCTGGGGGAAGCCGAACAAATTGCTCGCGATTTGACCAGTCTGTATAGCCAGTTGATTGCCATTCTGGTTCGTCCCTATTCTTTGTTTGGCTATCCTATCGACCTTGGTCAACTGGCAAACAGCATGGTGGAGTTTCGCAGTACGTTCGTGGATACCATTGGCGAGAATGCCCTGAAACTGCTCGAGCAAACTTCCATGGGCGCGTTGTGGGTGATCGTTACCCTGGTTGCGGTATATTATTTCATATCGGAATGGCCGCACATGCGCGAACGGTTCATCCTCTCCTTCCCGGAGGCTTACCATGCTGAACTCGAGGAACTTTACCTGCGGGTTCGCACAGTTTGGATGAACTACCTGCGTGGTCAACTCTTGCTGATGCTTATCGTGGGGGTGGTCTTTACCATCGCCTGGACGATCATTGGCATTCCCGGAGCGCTGGCGCTCGGCATTGTAGCCGGATTCTTGACGCTTATCCCGGATGTCGGCCCTTTCCTCGCGGCCATGCTGGCAATTGGCGTAGCCCTTCTTGAAGGTTCCAGTTGGATTCCCCTTTCGAGTATCTGGGTCGGTGTGATCGTTCTGGGCGTTTACCTTGTTTTGATCGGCATCAAGAATTTCTGGTTGCGGCCTTATATCATGGGACGTTCCGTCCATATGCCGGAGCCGCTGGTATTCATTTTTATCATCATGGCGACTGTGTTGTGGGGCATTTTGGGCGCGTTGTTGGTCATCCCTGTTGCGGCTTCGCTGGCGATCATTTACGATTACCTGCGCCGCCGCGCCCTCGGCATGACGCCTTTCCCGGACTCCGTGGCGGTAATAACTCCCGAGGAGCCGCGCCCGGCTCCCCGGTCCCGCCGCGGCCCGAAACAGGAGAAAAAATGAAAGTCGATTATTCCATCATCGCTCCCATCTATAACGAATTGGAAAATCTGCCCGAATTGCACCGCAGGGTGAGCGAAACCATGTCTGCTACCGGCGGGACCTGGGAACTGGTCCTCGTGGACGACGGTTCCAGCGATGGCTCGACGGAAGCCATTCGTGAGTTGGCGAAGCGGGACAGGCATGTGCGCCCGGTCATCTTTGCCCGCAACTTCGGTCACCAGATCGCCATCACCGCCGGGTGGGACAATGCCCGCGGCGACGCGGTGGTCATCATTGATGCCGACTTGCAGGACCCTCCCGAGGTTATCCCGGAACTAATTGCCAAGTGGAAGGAAGGCTACCAGGTGGTCTATGCCGTGCGCGCCGAGCGTGAGGGTGAGACCTGGTTCAAGAAGTTCACCGCTTCGATGTTCTACCGCATCATTTACCGCATTACCGATGTGAAGATTCCGGTCGATACAGGCGATTTCCGCTTGATGGACCGCAAGGTAGTGGATGTGCTCAAGACCATGCGCGAGCGTCATCGCTTCCCGCGCGGCATGAGCGCCTGGGTGGGCTTCAAACAGATCGGCGTGCCGTACAAACGCGCCGCCCGCCATGCCGGGGTGACCAAGTACCCGTTCAAGAAAATGCTCAAGCTGGCCCTGAATGCCATCACTGGCTTCTCGTATTTTCCGTTGCAACTGGCCACGTACATTGGCTTCCTGGCCGCGGGTTTGGCAGCCATTGCCATCCCGGTGGTCGTCGTTATGCGCTTGCTTGGTTCGCCTTTCTTCGAGGGACAGGCCACGACCCTGATCTCGGTCCTTTTCCTGGGCGGCGTGCAGTTGATCTCGCTGGGTGTGTTGGGCGAGTACCTGGGCCGTGTCTATGACGAAGCCAAGGGCAGGCCGCTCTATATTGTCAGCGAAGGGCCGGAGGATTGACCTCCGGTCTGATGCCGCAGACCCTTTTTGAGAGTATTCCCGTCGTAGGGGCGCAGCATACTGCGCCCCTACGAATTTGGAGGAAACATGCCTTACGATTTCGATCACATTACCGACCGCCGTTCCACCAACAGTATCAAGTGGCAGCTCTATGGCCCGGATGTGCTCCCTCTCTGGGTGGCGGATATGGATTTTCCCGCGCCGGAGCCGATCCGGGCCGCCCTGCAGCGTGCTGTGGAGCATGGAATTCATGGGTACGAATTTCCCTCGAAAACCCTGCGCGAGGTCGTTGCCGCCCGCATGGACAAACTCTATGGCTGGCAGATTTCGCCGGAGGCGGTGGTGGCTACGCCGGGCATTGTGGCGGCTTTCAATGCCGCGGCACGGACGGTATGCCCACCCGGGGAGGGCGTGCTTGTTCAGCCGCCGGTCTATCCGCCATTCCTGAGCGTGCAGGAGAACAACGGGCTGAAGCGTCAACTTGCTCCGCTGGATTGCCAGACCGATGGGCCGGGCATCCGCTATAGGATCGACTGGGATCGCTTCGAGGCTGCATTCCATAGCGACGGAGCGCGCACCCGGATGTTCCTGTTGTGCAGCCCGCACAACCCTACGGGCCAGGTTTTTAGCCGCGATGAACTAATGCGCGTAGCGGATATTTGTATGTTGAATGATACATTGGTTTGCTCGGACGAGATCCACTCAGAACTGCTCCTTGGCCAAACACAGCATTTCCCCATCGCATCCCTCGACCCGGAAATTGCTGCCCGTTCGGTTACACTGATCGCTCCGAGCAAGACGTTCAATGTGCCAGGGCTGTTCTGCGGTTTTGCCATCATTCCCAATGCCGACTTGCGCGAGCAGTTCAAGAAAACGCTCGAACGCATGGCGATGCACGTTAACAGCCTGGGGCTGGCAGCGGCGCAAGCGGCTTTCTCGGGCGAGTGCGATGACTGGTTGACTGCTTTGCGTGCCTATCTGACGGCCAATCGCGATTTCCTCGTCAGTGTGTTGCAGGATGAGTTCCCTGCGATCCGGTTCACGGTCCCGGATGCCACCTACCTGGCCTGGCTGGACTTCCGCGATCTGCATCTCGAACCGACCCCGCACAAGTTCTTCTTATCGAATGCCAAAGTCGCTTTGAACGAGGGGGCGGAGTTCGGCCCCGGCGGGGAAGGTTTTGTGCGGCTCAACTTTGGCTGTCCGCGTAAAACGCTGGAGGAAGCCCTGCAGAGAATGAAAGCGGCTTTGAAATAAAAAACGAGCGGACCCGGGTAAGGGTCCGCTCGTTTGCGAGGCCGATGTCGCTGTTTGTGATGGGAGAAAAAAGACGGATGGGGTTACCCATCCGTCAGGTCTTGCGGCTTGCGAGGGAAGAGCGGGGAAGTCCACGTTCGTCGTGGGGACGCTCTGGCTCAAGACTTATGCCAGGGGGCTGTTCACCCGGTCTTACCTCCTGTAGGAAGAACATTCATCGTTTCGACTGAAGCCTCCTTTCCAGACCAACTAAGGTCTGACTTTATGATACAACGTATTTCTGGGAATTGCATTAAAAAGAATTGGCAAAACTGTAAAGAAAAAACTAGGGATTTGTGCCTTGTTTTTGGGATGAGCAGTTGGGACTATAATTGTGCAGAAAATCACGTTCGTTATCATGGAGTGGGACGATGGACATACGCCTTTTTCTCAGCCGTTTGCCGATCTTCAAGAACCTCGACGCGGCGGCCCTGCATGAACTGGCTGCTGAACTTGGGCAAGTCAACCTTCCAGCCGGGATGACCCTCTTCGAACAGGGAGACCCGGCGGATGCTTTCTATATTGTTATCTCCGGGCGGCTGCGCGTTTCCGTCCGTTCCGGTGCGGACCTGGAAACGGTTGGCGAACTGGGAGGGGGGGAAAGCATCGGGGAGATG
>CAZRCR010000056.1:0-8266 GCA_964598615.1 uncultured Anaerolinea sp. | reverse complement strand
CTATCTAGCCACTCGGGGTCTTTCTTTTTTTGTCTTGCCTATTGGGTTCAGTCTAACAAGCCTCCGCTTTTTTATTGGCGGGGAGCTTTATTTTGGGAATAATCCAACCACCCAGACAATTAACGGAGCAATGACTAGAGCAGGCAGGAAATTGCCCACCCGGATCTTTTTGATTTCCAGCAAACTGCTGATGGCAATCCCGACCAGCATCACGCCCCCGGCGGCTGTCATCTCTGCCATCATGGAAGTTGTCACGGATTTGTCGAGCTGGGCTGCCAGCAGGCTGATCCCGCCCTGATAGACCAGAATGACCAGCGTGGAGAATAACACTCCCACACCCAGGGACGATGCGAAGGCCAGTGCGGCGAATCCATCCAGCACGGCTTTGATGGCCAACAGTTCGTAGTTCCCGGTCAGGCCATCCTGAATGGAACCGAGGATGGTCATGGGACCCACGCAGAAGAGCAGGGAGGCAGTCAGAAAGCCATTGACGAAACGGCTGGACTCTTGTTGGGCGGCAAATCGTCGCTGGAGCCAGCCGCCGAGAGCTTGCATCCCATCTTCGATCTTACACCACTCGCCAAGCAGACCGCCCACCAGCAGCGCCCCCAGCACGATGAGGGGATTCTCTGTTTCCAGGAACATCTTGACCCCGATGGCGGCGGTGAACAAGCCCAGCCCGGCGGTGACGGTCTGTTTGACGCGTTCTGGCAGGCGCGAGCCAAACAGCAGGCCGAGCAGCCCGCCGACGAGCACAGTGGCGATGTTTAGAAAAGTTCCGGTCATAGGTTTCGGGTGATGGGGGGCATTTCTGCGTTACGGCGTATCTTTTGCCAGATGGGTTTCGTGCCCCGCAACCTGGTTCTCGTGCAGTTCGAGCACGAAACAAAGCGACGAGAGCCGGTTCAGGTACTGGAGCAGTACCGGGTTGTCGAGTTCGCCGGTGTCGAGCAGTTCAGCCATGCGCCGTTCGGCCCGACGGACAATTGTCCGTGCCAGTGACAGGGCTGCTCCCGAGACCGAAGCGCCGGGGAGAATGAACTCCTTTGGGAGTTGAACTGTTGCTTCGATGGCGTCGGTCTGCTCTTCAAGCCAGCGGAGGCGCTCTTCCTTGAGTTTTTGAAACCGGCCGGCATTTTCGGGTGTGGCGGCGGTTTCCGTCATCAGGGCGTAGAGATCGCGCTGGATTTCTGGCAGCAGGTTCCCGGTCCGCTCCGAGCGGGCCAGGGCGCGGGCCAGACCGATGGCGGCGGATGCTTCATCGAGCGCGCCGAGGGTTTCCATGCGGGGATGGTATTTGGGCAGGCGGCCTTCACCAAGAATCCCGGTCTGACCGTCGTCGCCGCTGCGGGTGTAGAAGGGGGACATGCCAGAATTATAACCAGATTGGTGGAAATAACGTATAATTATTCGAAGTCTCCCTCAGGAAGGCATTTTTTTATTATGGCAAAACTCAACTCCCACTTTGCGTGGCACTCGCACATTGTACCGGTAGTATCGATCCTGGTTGCGTTGGCCATGCTGGTGCTCACCCCTATCTGGGCCGTGCAATATTACAGGCAGCCTTTCATCGGGGTTTTGTTGGAACCGAACAATATTGTCAGCAAGATCACAGGTGATAAATGGCCGGTGGTCAACAGGGGCGCTCAGTGGCCGGATCAACTGGTCAGCATCAATGACCAACCGGTCGCGAACATTGACGAAGTGAATGCCATCCTGCGGGCCAACGGATTTGCTCCGCTTGAATTGACCTTCGTACTTCCCGGCACGGAAATGCCCATCGGGATTTACATAACGCCCATTCGGTTGCCGCTGGGAGATTTCGTCAGCCTGTTCGTAATCCCCTATCTGGTGGGCTTGGTCTTCCTGGGGATCGGGGTATGGGCTTACCGCCTTCGTGGTGACCTGCGTGCCAGCCGCGCCTTTGTGGTCTTTGCCGCAGCGGTCAGCATCACCACTACCACCTTTTTTGATATGAATACCACACACCATGTGGTGCTGTTATGGTCGGTGAGCCTGCCGTTGGCTGCCAGCGCCGCCATCGGGCTGGCGTTGGCTTTTCCTCAGCAGATGCGCTTCGTTGATCGCTGGCCGGTGACTCGCCTGATCTCATGGATTTTCTGCCTCATTTTTGCCATCCCGCCTGTGGTGGAGATTCTGTATCCTTCCACGCCGCTTGCTTACATCGGTACCTGGCAGAACTGCTATTTCTTCATGGCGGTTGCCATTGGACTGTTCCTGGGCATCCAGATCTGGCGGCTTTACCGGAGCGACTCGCCCGTGGTGCGCCAGCAGAGCCGCGTGATCGTTTTCGGGGCGGCGTTGTCTTTTGCCCCGATGATGCTCTTCTATTTACTTCCCACTGCACTTGGCACACCGCAGGAGTTCCGCTCGTCCATCTATTTCCCCCTGCTCATCGTCCTGCCGCTTTCCGTTACGTATGCCATTTTGCGTTACCGCCTGCTGGATGTGGACCGTGTCTTCGCACGCGTGTTATCGTACGCGGTCACGACCGGCGTGGCAGTGGCAGTTTTCTTTGGTTTGTTGACCCTCCTTTCGTTGGTGCTCCAGCAGACGGTCCAGGCCAATGACCCGATGCTGGTTGCCATCTACCTGCTTGCCCTGGTGGTGGGACTTTCTCCTCTGCGGCGGCTTGTCCAGCGCGGGATCGACCGGCTCTTCTACCGTTCCCCGGCAGATTACCGCCGCGTGCTCAATACCCTCTCCAGCCGTCTGGTTGCCACCCCCAACCTGGAACGGACCCTGGAACTGCTCACCGAACAACTCCAGCAGGCTCTTGCCCCGGAGAAGTTCATCGTCTATCTTTACGATGATGAGCGTGCCCTCTATGTGCCCCATTCGGCGGAAGGAAGCAACCTGCCATCCTTTTTCGCCGGGGATGTGCTTGTACGCAGCCTGCGTGCGGTGGAAAGCCCGTTGTGTTACCCGCCTGGCATGGAACTTCCAAAAGAACTCGAATCTTCAGAGAACTTCCACAAGCTTGGCTGTGCGGTCTTTGTGCCCCTGCGCTATGAGGGCAGCCTCACCGGTTTCATGGCTTTGGGGTTGCGCCGCTCGGGGGAGCCTTATGGCAGTGACGATCTTGATTTTCTCGGTACCGTGGCAGGGCAGTCTGCTTTGGCATTGGAGAATGCCCGTCTTTTTACCAACCTGCGCCGCACCCTCGACCAGACCCTGGAAATGAAAAACCTGATGGACGATATTTTTGCTTCCATTGCTACCGGCGTCATCACCACGGATGTCGGCCGCAAGGTGACTCTCTTCAACCGCGCCGCGGAAACCATCCTCGGCATCCCGGTGGAAGAAGTGGTGGGCAAGCCGCTGCCCGAAGCCCTGCCGCTTTGCCCGGACCTGGAAACGGCCGCGATGGAAGCGGTGGAACGCGGTGCTGTCACATTAAGTCGCGAAGTGACCCCTTCCATTCCCCAGCGCGGCGACCTGTACTTGCGCCTATCTTGCTCGCCCCTGCGGGATGCCTACCTCGGCACGAAGGGCGCCACCATTATCTTCGAAGATCTTACCGAGCGCCACAAACTCGAAGCCGAGCAGGAGCGCATCCGCCAGACGTTTGGACGAGTGGTAGCCCCGCGCGTTCGCGACCGACTGCTCTCTGACCCGACACACTTGAACCTGGATGGTACCCGTCAGACCGCCACGATCCTGTTTGCCGACATCAGCGGCTTCACTTCCTTCAGCGAACGCACTGCCCCGGAAATGCTTTTCAAGGTCCTTAATCAGTATCTTTCCCAGGCAGCACAGGCTATTCTCGAAGAAGAAGGTACGTTGGATAAGTTCTGGGGCGATGGCGTACTGGCGCTTTGGAATGCGCCCGATCCACAGCCAGACCATGCCTTGCGCGCCGTGCGCGCTGCCCTGGCGATCATGGAAGGGGCGGGGAAGGCCTTTGCCATCCTGAAAGACCCGGCATATCAGTTGCGTTTCCATATCGGGGTCTCCACCGGCGATGCCATGGTGGGGAACGTGGGCACGCGTGACCTGTTCAATTACACAGCCATTGGCGATACGGTCAACCTGGCCCAGCGGCTGGAGTCGGTTGCCATGCCCGGACAGATCCTCATCGATCAGAGCACATATCAAGCCCTGGCCAACAAAGTCATTGCTGACCCGCTGGAACCGCTCTTGCTCAAAGGCAAATCCCAGCCGGTGGCCGTGTACCAGTTGAAGAGTCTGAAATAAGTGGGAATGGAACCATGAAAACCACCTATCACCGCGCCATTACTGCCCAGGCCCTGGGCGAATTCTTCACCCTCGATGCGCTCGAAACGGTCATTGCCGCAAACCTGTACCAGGATCGTCCTGCCGGGCAGATCGGTCACGATGAGTACCACTTCGACCAGAACGCCTTTACCAAAGGCTGGGCTTATATCGAGGAGAACCGTGCCCTCGTCCGCCCGGCGCTGGAGGCCGGAGATGTGACCACCGCCCGCCGTGCCTTGGGGCGCCTTACCCATGCCGGACAGGATATCTACGCTCACAGCAACTACGTGTCCCTGTGGCTGGCGCGTTTCCCTGAGGGGCGTCAACCCGCCCCGGATGAGATCGACGCTTTCGACGCCGACCTGTTGAACGGTCCGGACCTGTGCTCGGGCCGGGTCTACTGGCCGTTCGAACCGCTCACCTGGCTTTTCCCGGTCACCGAAAAATGGATCGCCCCACACCTGCCCGAGGATTCACATGCCCGGATGAATCTCGACAGGCCCGAACGCGGTCCGCTATTCGCCTACGCGTTTGCGGCTGCGGTCAAGCGTACCCGCTACGAGTACGAGCAGACTGTGCGCGGTCTCACACCGGCGCTGCTCAACCTTTTTCATAAGTAATCCAATTCCTGCGAGGTATAATCAAACCATGGAAACAAAAGCGAAGCTCGAACAAGCCCTGAAAGATGCCATGAAAGCTGGCGATGATGTGACCAAACGCAGTGTCCGCATGGCCCTGGCGGCCATCCGCCAGGTGGAGATCGACAAGCGCATCTCCCTCGATGAACCTGCTGTTTTGAGCATCATCCAGAAAGAGATCAAGACCCGCAAAGAATCGGTGGAGGAGGCTCGCTCGGTCAACCGGGCGGACATTGTGGCTGCCACCGAAGCGGAGATCAAGGTGCTGGAAGCCTTCCTCCCGGCTGCCATGAGCGCCGACGAGTTGAAAGCCATGGTGGAAGCCGCCATTGCCGAGGTGGGTGCGGCTGCTCCCAACGATATGGGTAAGGTCATGAAAGTGCTCCTGCCGCGTGTGGCCGGGCGTGCTCCCGGAGACCAGGTTAGTGCTGCTGTCCGCCAGGCTTTACAGAAGTGATGATGACGGGGCGGTTTAACCGCCCCGTTGGATTTTGAATGGACATTCCCCGGCGTTCCTCGCGTTTCTTCTCCCGTAAGAACATCCTGCCGAACCTTGTTCTGGTCTGTGCGGCCATTTTATCGTACCTGGCCCTGATTCAGCCCTGGTCCCTGCGGCAGACCAGCCTGCCGCTAAAAGTGGGCGAGGTGGCGTCACAGGATTTGCGCGCCCTGAATGATGTTCAATATGTCAGCGAAGTGTTGACCGGGCAAGCGCGCGACCAGGCCGAGCGGGCGGTTGCTCCTGTGTATGGTGCTCCGGATGCCACCATTGGCACAACCCAGGTGGATGCCCTGACGGTCGCTTTGCAGGAAATCACGGTCATTCGCAACAACCAGGAGTGGACTGCTGACGAGAAAAAGACCAGACTGGCCGAGTTGCAGGAGGAATTCTTGCGTCCTGAATCGGCCAATTTGTTGCTTTCATTGTCTGACGATAGTTGGAACCTGGTGCAGGCAGAGTCGCTCGACCTGCTTTCTACGGTCATGCAGCAGCCAATCCGCACCGAAGATTTGGAGAATGTCCGCCGGGGGTTGGAGGAACGTGTCAGTTACACCCTTACCCGCTCTGAAACCGGCCTGGTGTTGGATCTGATATCGTCTCGGATAATCGCCAACAGCTTTTATAGCCCCGAATTGACCGATGCCGCCCGTCAGGCGGCGCGTGACGCAGTTGAACCGGTCACCCGCAGTTACGTACAGGGGCAGATG
Source organism: uncultured Anaerolinea sp. (assembly GCA_964598615.1). GTDB lineage: Bacteria > Chloroflexota > Anaerolineae > Anaerolineales > Villigracilaceae > UBA877. The sequence continues at coordinate 2,180 of CAZRCR010000056.1, read as the reverse complement.
GTCGTGGCGCGTGGTCAGGTGATTACCGAGACCGATTTGGAAGCGCTGAAGACCCTGGGACTGGTTGAACCTGAAACCAAGCTCTTTGACTATCTTGGCCCGGCGGCATTGGTTCTCATAGCAACTACATTCGTTTTTCTGTACTTTCTTCGCCGCCCGCGTTCCAGTGTTTCGGATTTGCGCAGTCTGATCGTCCTGGCGGCATTGTTCCTGATATTCCTGGTGGGGGCGCGCATCACCATTCCAAACCGAACGGTTGTGCCTTATTTGTTCCCCATTCCGGCTTTTGCTCTGTTGCTTTCAGCGTTGTTTGGCATGGAGCGCGGCCTGATTTTTGCCCTGTTGATGAGCGTTCTGGCGGCTTACGGCATGCCTGATACGTTTGGCTTGCTCCCATACTACATTCTGACCAGCCTGTGTGGTGTGCTGGCGCTGGGATCGGCGCGCCGTTTGATGAATTTCCTTTATGCAGCGGTAGCGATCGCCGTGGCCGGAATGACCATGATCGTAGCATACCGTTTGACTTTCAATGAGATCGATGGGGTGGGGATGGTCACTTTGGCGGCGGCGGCGATCTTCATGGGAGTGGCCTCGGCCAGCATGACCCTGCCGTTGCAGTACCTGCTCTCGCAGTTCCTCGGCCTCACCACGGCATTGCAATTGCTCGAAACCTCCCGCCCCGATTCCCCCCTGCTGAACTATTTTCTCCAGCGTGCGCCCGGCACCTACCAGCACAGCTTGCAGGTGGCCAACCTGGCCGAGCAGGCTGCCGAGCGGATCGGTGCAGATGCCCTGCTGACCCGCGTGGGTGCACTCTTCCATGATGTGGGCAAGGCCGCCAATCCGCTCTTCTTCGTGGAGAACCAGCCGCCCAGCCAGATCGACTCTCATGACGATCTCGACCCGCAGGTTAGCGCTGAGACCATCATTCGTCATGTGACCGATGGACTGGAATTGGCCCGCCACTATCGCCTGCCGCGCCGATTGCATGATTTCATCTCCGAACACCACGGTACACTCATCACGCGCTACCAGTACAACCGCGCTGTCCAGGCTGCTGATGGTGATGCCACCAAAGTGGATGAAACCAAATTCCGCTACCCTGGGCCGTCGCCGCGCTCCAAGGAGACTGCTTTGCTGATGTTCGCCGACGGCGTGGAAGCGCGTGCACGCGCTGAGCGCCCCGCTGACGATGAGCAGGTTCGCAACATCGTGCGCGGCGTGATCGAACGCTGCCGCAAGGATGGTCAACTCGATAATACGCCCCTCTCCCAGCGTGACCTGGCTGCCATCACCGAATCTTTCGTCGCCACTTTGCGTGTCACGTATCACCCGCGCCTCGAATACCCGCAGGAAACCGTCTCTGCCGCGGTGGAAGCTCCCACCACACCCATTCCCAGGAAAACGAAATGATTACTCTCGAAATCGACTCCACCCAGACCCTGATCCCCGATGCAGTCCTTGAGCGGGCGGCGCAAGCGACCCTGGATCTGTCCGGCGTATCCGATGCCGACCTGACCCTTGTCCTGACCGGCGACCCGGAGATCCAGGCCCTCAACCGGGATTACCTCGGTCATGACAACCCCACCGATGTGCTCTCCTTCCCGGCCGATGAAACGGACCCGGAAACCGGCCGCCGCTACCTGGGCGATATCATTGTCTCGGTTCCGCGTGCTGCCGAGCAGGCTTCCGCCCGCGGCCACGCGCTGGAGCAGGAAGTCCAACTGCTGATCGTGCACGGCGTCCTGCACCTGCTCGGCCACGATCACGCCGAAGCGGACGAGAAAGCCCGCATGTGGGCCGCACAGGAACAGGCCTTGAATGCCCTCGGCATTTCCGTCTCCATCGTACATGAATAACTTCAAGGAATTTTTCGCCTCCCGCATCCGTGCCTTCGGTTACGCTTTCCAGGGCTGGTGGCATGTACTGCGCACCCAGCGCAATGCCTGGATCCACGCTGTCATGACTGTACTGGTGGTGCTGGTGGCGGCCTGGCTGAAGCTTCCCGCCCGTGATTGGGCGGTTCTTGTTCTGGCCATTGCTCTGGTCTGGACGGCGGAATTCATTAATACTTCCATCGAAGCCATTGTTGACCTTGCCAGCCCGGAGAAGCATCCGCTTGCCAAAGTGGGAAAGGATGTGGGTGCCGCGGCGGTTCTCGTTGCTGCCCTGGCCTCAGT